>NZ_JAXIOM010000002.1:0-136281 GCF_049311025.1 Arthrobacter sp. 3Tela_A | reverse complement strand
GCCGCCCCAGCCCCGAAAGCCCCAGCCCCGAAGGCCTCAGCCAGGACGGCTGCACCCACCGGATGCTGCATCCATTCCGCCAGGCTGGATGACGCCGTGGGCAGGGGCTGCGGCACCGGTGCCGTGATCTCGATTGCTGCGGTGAGACGGATATCGCGCGAGGAAGACCCGGCCCGGATTTCATAGGTTCCGGGATCGGTCACCCAGGTGCGCGTGACCGGATCAAACCGGTCCAGGCTGCCGGGCGGCAGGTCCAGGGTGAGCATGCGGGTGTCCCCGGGGCCCAGGCTTACGCGCTGGAAACCGCGCAGTTCCTGTTCCGGCCGCGGCACCGCGCCGGACGGGGAGGCGACGTAGACCTGGACGACTTCCGCGCCTTGCACTGCGCCCGAGTTGGTCAGCGTCAGCTGCACCTGCACTCCGGGGCTGCCCGCATTTTCCGTCACGGAGGCCGTCAGATCCGAGTAGCTGAAGTCGGTGTAGCTCAGCCCGTGGCCAAAGGGGAACGCCGGTTCCAGCTTCCGGGTGTCGTACCAGCGGTAGCCGACCAGCAGGCCCTCGCCGTAACGCACCTGGCCCGCTTCGCCGGGGAAGTTGCCGTATGCAGGGGTGTCCTCCAGCCTGCGCGGGAACGTCTCGGCAAGTTTGCCTGAGGGATTCACCTGCCCCAGCAGCACATCAGCCACGGCGTCTCCGCCGGCCTGGCCCGGCAGCCAGGTTTCCAGCACTGCTGCGGTGTCCGCGGCCCAGGCTGTGTCCACCACTGAACCGTTCGCGAGGATGACTGCCACGTCCGGGCGCACCCGCGCGACGGCGTCAAGCAGGCGCAGCTGGGCTTCGGGAAGCTCCAATGTGCTGCGGTCCAGGCCTTCCGTCTCGGCCGCGTCGGGCAGCCCCAGGAAGACCGCCACCTGGTCTGCTGCTGCAGCGGCGCGGACTGCCTCCTCAATCAGTTCCGTGTCCGGGTCCAGGTCCCCAAGACTGTAGCCGGGGGAGAAGGATGCCTGGGCTGCCCGGTCCGATATGGCCGACCAGGGTGTACTGAGCCTGGTGGGGTTCACCCGCGATGATCCGCTGCCCTGATAACGAGGTGTCCGGGCCAGTTCGCCGATCACGGCCAGCGATGCCCCGGGAGAGAAGGGCAGCAGCCCGCCGTCGTTCTTCAGCAGCACCATGGAGGCCGCCGCCGCGCGCCGGGCGAGCGCGTTGTGCGCGGCGAAGTCCGGTGCTTCGCCGGTCCGGCCGTCCGTGCGCCTGCCCAGTTCATGCATCCGGTCCAGGGATGCATCCACGTCCTCGGGGGAAACGAGCCCCGCCTCGAGGCCGGCAACCAGTTCCCTGGGGCCCAGCCCTGAAGACGAGGGCATTTCCAGGTCCAGTCCTGCCGCCAGGGCGGCAGCACGGTCGGTTACTGCTCCCCAGTCGGACATCACAACGCCGTCGAACCCCCATTCACCCCGCAGGACGCGGTTAAGCAGCCACGGGTCCTGGGCGGCGTGGAAGCCGTTGATGCGGTTGTACGCTGCCATGACCGTCCAGGGTCCAGCCACCTTCACTACCGTTTCGAAGGCCCGCAGGTAGATTTCCCGCAGGGTCCGCTCGTCCACGATCACGTCCACCGTCATCCGGCCGGTCTCCTGGTTGTTGGCGGCGAAGTGCTTGGGCGAGGCGGCTACCCCGCAGGACTGCACACCCCTGGTCCAGGCAGCGCCGAGGGCACCGGTGAGCATCGGATCCTCGGAAAAATACTCGAAGTTGCGTCCGCCCAGCGGGGAACGCTTGATGTTCAGGCCCGGACCCAGCAGGACGTCGACCCCGTAGGAGGCAGCTTCACGGCCAGCCGCGCGGCCGAGCTCTTCAAGCAGTTCCGGATCCCAGGAACTGGCGGTTGCGCACTCTGCCGGAAAACAGGTAGCAGGCCGTGACTCGCCCAGGGCGGGACCAGCATCATCCCCGGCTGCCAGCCGAACCCCGTGCGGACCATCGGTCAGGGTGAGGGCGCGGATGCCGGCCTCTGCTGAGCCTGCGGTTCGCCACATTCCCGCCCCGGTCAGCAGGGCTGCTTTCCGGGCCGGATCCAGCCCGTTGTCTTCGAATGGCATGGCTGCTCTCCTGATGCTTGGCCGTTCCAGGCGGGGGGCTTGAGTCTAGGCGGGGGCAGGGACGCTGCGAAAGAGTGCCGCGCGGATGCACGCCCCCGCCGCCGGAGGGGCGGCAGCGTCCCTGTTGTGTGCCGTGTGTGAGGGACTATCGTTCCCTTAACGCGGGGCCGCTGTATGGTTCCCCGGACTGGAGTTCTGCCGTGCCGCAGCGATGCACGGTGGCAGGCCAACGGAAAGAAGGCGATGAAGACCCGTTTCGACCGCTATCGGCAAATGGCAGAGATCCTCTACCGCAACGGCCTGGGATACCTGGTTTCCGTCTCCGGGCTGGAGTCCTGGCTGCCGTTCCGGCGGCGCGACGGCGACGGCACTGACTCGGGGCGGATGGCGAGCCCGGAGTACCTGCGCCGCGCCCTGGAGGAGCTGGGGCCGACGTACGTGAAGCTGGGCCAGCTGCTCTCCACCCGTCCGGACCTGCTGCCGCCGGCGTACATGGATGAACTGGCCAAGCTGCAGGATTCCGCCACTCCGGCGGCCTGGGATGACGTCCGGATTTCGCTGCGCCAGGAGCTGGGCGCCGACCCGCTGGAAGTCTTCGCGGAGTTCAACACGACGCCGATCGCCAGCGCCTCGATCGGGCAGGCCTATGCCGCCACGCTCAAGGACGGCTCCTCAGTGGTGGTAAAGGTCCGGCGGCCCGGAATTGTGCCGGAAGTCGAGGCGGACCTGTCCATACTCCAGTCCCTGGCCGGCTATGCCAGCCGGCACTGGGAGGCTGCCAGGGATTACGACGTCAAGGGTTTTATGGATGAATTCGCGGATACCCTGCGCAAGGAAATGGACTACGTGCAGGAAGGCCACAACGCGGACCGCTTTGCGCTGAACTTCGAGGATGATTCCGCCGTCGTCATCCCGCACGTCTACTGGGAGCACAGCACGTCCAAGGTGCTCACCATGCAGCGCCTCTACGGCATGAAGGTGACCGATACCAAGGCCCTGGAAGCGGCGGGCCTGGACCGCAAGGCGCTGGCTGTCACAGCAGCAAACACGGAAATGAAGATGGTGTTCGAAGACGGCTTCTTCCACGCCGACCCGCATCCCGGGAACATCTTTGTTCAGCCCAACTCCCAGATTGGGCTGATCGACTTCGGCATGGTGGGGGAGCTGGATGACAAGCTCCGGGGGCAGCTGTCCGCGCTGTTCGTCGCCGTCATCCGCAAGGACCCGGAACGGATGGCAACGGCCCTTATGCGGATGACCGTCTCGCGGACCCGCCCGGACCGGATCAGGCTTCGAATGGACCTCTCCGGCCTCATCCGGCTGTACTCCAACCGCACCCTCGGGGACGCACCCGTGGGGCGCATCATTACCAGCGGCCTGGCGATCATCCGAAACCACCATCTTCAGCTGCCCGGGGAAATTGCGCTGCTGCTGCGGATGCTGATTATGACGGAGGGTATGGGGGAGGTCCTGGATCCGGACTTCAGCATGGGAAAAACCCTGTCCCCCTACGCGCGCCGCATGACCGTGCAGCAGCTGAACCCGGCGGCCTACGCCAGGAGGCTGGGCAAAGCCGGTGGAGAACTGCTGGAGCTGGGAACGGAACTTCCGGGGCAGCTGCAGCGGCTTATCAATACCCTGGACTTTGAGGGCATGGAGGTGCATCTGCGTGCCGGAGACCTGGTTCCCCTCGTGGAGCGCCTGGAACGGGTGGGCAACCGCATGGTGGCGGCCATTTTCGCGGCAGCCTTCATCCGCGGCGTCGGGGAGCTGACACTGGGCGACGCCGACCGGTGGCGCGGCTGGCAGGCGCCCCTGATGGGGGCAGGCCTGGCTTCCACCGGTGCGCTGGGCGGCTACCTTGCCTGGTCGGCGCGGCGGCAGCGCAGGCTGGACGCCGGTTAGCAGGCAACAACGGGCACTAACCGGCATTCGCAGGCATTAACGAAACGGCCGCCCCCGCGCAGAGGCGCGGGGCCGGCCGTTTGGGCGTTCGGACCTACTTCTTCAGGCCCAGTTCGGCCGTCGGAATGCGGAATGATTCCTTCGCGGTCAGCGCGGAGATCGACGCGATGCCTGCAATGGCAGCGGTGAACCAGCTGATCACTACCCAGCCGCCCGGCTCCAGGCCGCCGAGCGCGGCGACGATGGACGGGGCGAAGCCGGCCATCAGGAAGCCCAGCTGGGTGCCGATGGCCAGGCCGGAGAAGCGGACCCGGGCACTGAACATTTCGGCGTAGAAGGACGGCCACACAGCGTTCGCGGCAGCGTAGCCGCAGCCGAAGACCACCACGGAGAGAGCGAACTGCAGCAGGGAGTTACCGGACTCCATGGACAGCAGATAGAACGGCATCACGGCAGCGCTGGAGAGGGCCCCGTAAATGAACACCGGCTTGCGGCCAAAGCGGTCGGCAGCCATGCCGAACAGCGGCTGGGTGCAGAGTGCCGCGATGTTGCCGGCCACTACGAGCCAGAGCGTGATGGCGGCGTCGACGTTGCCCACTTCGGTGCCGTACTTGATGGCCAGGGTGCCGTAGACGGTGGAGACGGCGGCGATGAAGGCACAGCAGATGACCCGCAGGACGTCGCGCCAGTGGTTCTTGAGCAGGTCGCCTACCGGCAGCTTGGCAATCTGGTTGTTCGCCTTTGCTTCCTGGAAGGTGGGGGTCTCGTGCAGGGTGCGGCGGATGAAGAAGGTGACAATAACAACGACGGCGCTGAGCCAGAACGGGATGCGCCAGCCAAAGCTGTACTTGATGTCATCAGGCAGGGCCATGACGGGAATGAACACCATTGCAGCCAGAATCTGGCCGCCCTGGGTGCCCGTGAGGGTCCAGGAGGTGAAGAACGCGCGGCGACCGTCGGGGGCGTGCTCCAGCGTCATGGAGCTGGCACCGGCCTGCTCGCCTGCCGCGGAGAGGCCCTGGGCCAGGCGGCAGAGCACCAGAAGGGTGGGAGCCCACCAGCCGATGGTGTTGAAGTCCGGGAGGCAGCCGATCAGGAAGGTGGAGGCGCCCATGAGGACCAGGGTGAACATAAGGATCTTCTGCCGGCCCACACGGTCACCGAAGTGGCCCAGGATTACCGCACCGACCGGGCGGGCAATGTAGGCGAACCCGAACGTGGCCAGGGACATGATGCTCGCCTGTGCGTCTGCGTCCGGGAAGAACACGTACGGGAAGATGAGCGATGCGGCCGTGCCGAAAATGAAGAAGTCGTAGTACTCGACCGCGCTGCCCATGAAGCTAGCCGCAGCGGCCTTCTTCGGGGTCTTGGCGGTGGCTTGGGCGGACTGCGTCGGTGCAGCGCTCATATAGGGCCTCCATGGGATTGTGTGCGGTAAACGCACAGCAGTGCTTCATGCGAACACCACAATGTAACCCGCACCATAGTCAGATGCAACACATATGTGCGAAAAGCGCACACTTGTGCATTTTATGAACAGGCCGGTACCGTGGGTCTGGCCCGTCGCGGGCACCGAAGGGAGAACCACTTGAGCACCACCACCGAATCCTGGCTCGTCGGGCTGATAGGCGAAGGGATCACCGCGTCCCTGACCCCGCCCATGCATGAGCGGGAGGCACAGGAAAACGGACTGCAGTACCTGTACCGCCCGGTGGACCTCACGGTAAACGGCCGCAGCGGAACCGAAGTCGGTGACCTGCTGCGCTACGGCCGCGACCTGGGCTTCAACGCCTTCAACGTCACCCATCCCTGCAAGCAGCTGGTGATGGAGCACCTCGACGAGGTGTCCGACGACGCCGCGCGGCTGGGTGCCGTTAACACCGTCCTGGTTACCGAGTCCGGTTTCATCGGGCACAACACGGACCACTCCGGCTTCGGCCGGGCGCTGGCCACCGGCCTTCCCGGGGCAGCGCTGGACAAGGTTGTCCAGCTGGGGGCCGGCGGCGCAGGTGCCGCCGTCGCCTATGCTCTGCTCAAGGCCGGCGTCGGCGAGCTCACCCTGGTGGATCTCGACCCTGCACGTGTGCAGGAGCGTGCCCAGGCACTCTCGGCACTGTTCCCGGCTGCGAAGGTGACTGCCGGCGCTGCCGCGGACCTTCCGGCTGCGATGGCCGCCGCGGACGGGTTTATCCAGGCGACCCCCGTGGGTATGCACTCCCACCCCGGAATGCCGGTGGATCCTGCCCTGCTGCGTCCCGGGCTCTGGGTGGCAGACGTGATTTACCGTCCGGTCCGGACCAAGCTCATCGAGACCGCAGAGGCACTGGGCTGCCGTGTCCTGGACGGGGGACACATGGCCGTGGGCCAGGCCGTTGATGCGTTTGAACTCATCACGGGCGTCCGGCCCGACCCGGCCCGCATGCGGGCACACTTCCTTGAAATGGTCAGCAACGGCCTCTGAGCCGGAAGGGATTCCCCATGCGTACGTCGATTGCCACGGTCTGTCTGTCAGGAACCCTCGAGGACAAGCTCCGCGCCTGTGCAGCTGCAGGTTTCGACGGCGTCGAGATCTTTGAGCAGGACCTGGTGGTTTCGCCGTCCACCCCGGAACAGATCCGGGACCTGGCGCAGTCGCTTGGCCTGACGCTGGACCTCTACCAGCCGTTCCGGGACTTCGAGGGCGTCTCGGAGGAGGTCCTGGCGGATAACCTGCGGCGGGCCGAAGCGAAGTTCAGCCTGATGAACCGCCTCGGCATCGACACCATGCTGGTATGCAGCAACGTGGCCACGGCCACCGTTGACGACGACGAGGTTGCCGCGGCACAGCTGCGCCTGATGGGGGAAACCGCCGCGCGCTACGGCGTACGGCTCGCCTACGAGGCGCTGGCCTGGGGCCGGTACGTCAGCGACTTCGAACATGCCTGGCGGATCGTTGAACTGGCGGACCACCCCAACGTGGGTACCTGCCTGGACAGCTTCCACATCCTCTCCCGCCGGTGGGACCCGGCTGCGATCGAGAAGATCCCGGCTGAGAGAATTTTCTTTGTCCAGCTGGCAGATGCCCCGGAGCTGTCCATGGACGTGCTGTCCTGGAGCCGGCACTACCGGGTCTTTCCCGGCGAAGGTGCTTTTGACCTTGTCACTTTTATGGGCCATCTGGTCCGCAGCGGCTACAACGGCCCCGTCTCGCTTGAGATTTTCAACGATGTCTTCCGGCAGGCAGCCGAGGAACGCACGGCGGTCGATGCCATGCGTTCACTGATCCGGCTGGCCGAACAGACCTCCATCCACCTGCGCGAAACCGGTGCAGGCAAAACGGCCATGGAACTTGCCACACTTCCCGGCGTCGGGGAGCCGCTCGGCTTTAACTTCGCCGAAGTCAAAGCGGGGGAGCCGGAGCCGATCCGTACCCTGCTGTACCAGCTCGGCTTCACCTGCCAGGGCACGCACCGCAGCAAGGCAGTGGAACTGTGGACCCAGAACGGGGCCAGGGTCGTTATCAGCAGCCAGAATGCCCGCGGGATGGAGCCGGGCATCTCGGCCATCGGCCTGGACGTTCCGGATGCCCTCGCCGCCGCCTCACGCGCCCTGCAGCTCAAGGCAACCGCCGTACCGCGCCGCAGCCAGGCAAACGAGGAAGTCCTGCAGGCCGTTGCTGCCCCAGACGGCACCGAGATCTTCCTCTGCGAGGCAGAACCCGGCGGCCCGGGATGGATCCGGGAGTTCGGCAGCGGCACACCTGTTCCGGCCGACGGCCCCATTACGGCCGTGGACCACGTCAACCTGTCCCAGCCCTGGCAGCACTTTGACGAAGCAGTGCTCTTCTACGAATCCACGCTTGGGCTGACCCCCCGCCCGAGCGTTGAGGTCCCCAGTCCGATGGGCCTGGTCCGCAGCCAGGTGATGCGCAGCAGCGACGGCGCCGTGCGGATGGCCCTGAACATTGCCCCGATGGTGTTCGACGGCGACGGCTCCGGCTATCCGCAGCATGTTGCCTTCGCCTGCAGCGACCTCGTCACACTGGCACGCACCGCCGTCGCACGCGGTCTGCAGTTCCTCCCGGTGCCGGGCAATTACTACGAGGACCTCGACGCCAGATTCGGACTTGACCCGAAGTTCCTTGCCGTGCTCAAAGACCTGAACCTGCTCTATGACCGTGACGCGGACGGCGAATTCCTGCATTTCTACACGTCCACGGTGGGCAATGTCTTCTTTGAAGTGGTTGAACGCCGGCCCGCCTACGAAGGATACGGCGCGCCCAACGCTCCGGTTCGGCTGGCCGCGCAGTACCTCGCGAATGGCTGAAACAGAGCGCTGACCTGTTGTTATGTGTCCAGCGGGTCCCCGCGGATGGATGCCCCAGTGGGCTAGGATCACTTCAATAGTGTTCCGGGCCGGACCCGGCAGGGCAGAGGCATGCGCATACGCACAGGCGGAGCCACAGGACTAAGTACGGGCGGGGCGGGGGACGGAAATGGGCACGGCGCACGGGGACTGGTACGTGAAGTCTGTGGAGAAGGCCTTCAGCGTTCTCGGTGCCTTCACGGAGGAACAGCCGCTCCAAAGCGTGAGCGAGGTTGCCGCAGCTGCGGACATGAGCCGCGCAGCTGCCCGGCGTTTCCTGCTGACCCTGGCCGAGCTGGGCTACCTCTCCACTGACGGCGCGCGTTTTCAGCTTGCACCGCGGGTGCTGAACATCGGATCAGCCTTCCTCTCAAACCTGACGCTGCCTGCCATTGCCGAGCCTCATCTGAAGTCGCTTTCGGCGGACCTGCAGGAAACTGCTTCCGTGTGCATCCTTGATGACGTGCATGTTGTGTACGTAGCCCGGGTCACCTCC
Source organism: Arthrobacter sp. 3Tela_A (assembly GCF_049311025.1). NCBI lineage: Bacteria > Bacillati > Actinomycetota > Actinomycetes > Micrococcales > Micrococcaceae > Arthrobacter > Arthrobacter sp. 3Tela_A. The sequence goes on along the minus strand of NZ_JAXIOM010000002.1, from coordinate 127,434 downwards.
CCGCGGCTAGTCAGCGTCGCCGTGCACGTGGGTACGCGTTTTCCGGCGTGGGCCACCTCAATGGGCAGGGTGCTCCTGGGCGCCTTGGACGAAACTGATCTGATGGACCGCATCAAGCGCTCGGACGTGCGGCGCTTCACCGCTCGTACGGTTCCTTCCAAGGAGGCGCTGCTTGCCGAAATCCAGGCGGTGCGCGAGCGCGGCTGGTCCGTGGTGCGGGAGGAATACGAAGAGGGGCTGAGCGGCGTTGCCGTGCCCGTCTACCGGGCCGGCAAGGTGGTGGCTGCGGCCAATGTTTCCCTTCACCAGCCCTACGGCCGGACGGCGGGACTGGAAGAGGTCCTGCTTCCCAGGCTGCGGCGGGCCGCAGACGACATATCCGCTGACTACGGCATCCGGCTGACCGGATAGCACTCGAGCATGGAACTGCGGCGGAGACCCGTTCGCAAAATCCCCGCCGCAGTCCGTCTTTCGCGCACCCGGCTAGGTGGCGTAGTCCGAGGCGTTGTACAGGTTGAGGTTCAGCGCCGAGGCGATCTGGGCCACTGCCTTCCGGGCACGGACGCTGTTGCCGACAGGGTCCAGCGGCGGTGAAAACGCTGCAATGGCCAGCACCCCCGGCATGACGGCCAGCACACCCCCGCCAACGCCGGACTTGCCCGGGAGCCCGACACGGTAGGCCCAGTCTCCGGAAGCCGTGTACAGCCCCTCCATGGTCATCTCCGCCAGCATGGGCGGAACAATGTCTGAGTGGGTCATCGCAGCCTTCTTCGTGAGCGGGTTGGTTCCCCGGGCCGCTATGGTTGCACCCATTGTGGCCAGGTCAACAGCGGTCACCAGGGTAGAGCACTGGCGCGTGTAGACATCGCAGGCCTCCATCGGATCCGAGTACATCGTTCCGCCCGAATACAGCAGCCAGGCGATGGCACGGTTGTGGAAGTTCGTGGACTGCTCAGAGTCATTCACCGCGTCGCTCAGCTTGATCTCCCTTCCGGCAAACGCGGACTGGGTAGCGAGGATTTTCTGCCAGCGTTCCTCGGCGCTTCCAGCCGGAATCAGGGAGACAGTGGACATGGCCCCGGCGTTGACCAGTGGTGAGAGCGGCTTGTCGTCATGCAGAGCGACGGCTATCACTGAGTTGAACGGTTCGCCGGTGGGGTCCGCGCCAACCTTTTCGTGGAACTGCGGCAACCCCACCTCGTCCATGGCACGGGCCATGGAGAACACCTTGGAGATCGATTCGAGGGCGAACTCGAAGTTCGAGTCGCCGGCTTCGAACACTTCGCCGTCAGCCGTCACCACACTGATACCGAAGAGTGCCGGATCCACGGAGGCCAGATAGGGGATGTAGCTGGCGTTCTGGCCGCCCTGGTCCGATTTGAAGTCGCTGTGGGCAGTTTGGACGGCAGCCTGGATAGCTGACTTATCGATTTTCATACCGCTGTACTCCCGCCTGCTGCCGGCCCGGTGTGGGGCCGGTGTACCCGCGTGCGTCCGCTCTGTCCTGAACCCCTGGAACCGGCACCGGTTGGCGACGGCTTCCCGGAGTGTTTGCCCGCACTTGTTCCCGTGGTTCCATCGGCGGTGCCGCCGGCAGCTCCGGCTTTCAGGGTGTCGTCGAATGACTCCTCCCACTTCGCGGACAGGTCCGCCGTGGCGGCCGAGGATTCATTGACCGTCCCCGGGTGCTTGTGTTCCAGCTGCCAGGTGAAGGGCACGAATTCGGCCTGTGGATCCTTCCAGTGCGGCTTCCGGAACGCATAGATAACCATGGGGAGGATGATGAGCAGCACCGCGCCGCCCACCAGGATTCCCACATAGGTTTCCGGTGACCCCACGGAAATCTGGTCCGGCGGGATGAAGCTGAAGACAAAGGCCATCAGCGAACCCAGGAATCCGACGCCGCCGAAGATCCACATGCCCAGGTCACCGCCGGGCACCCGGTACGGCCGGGGCCGGTTCGGCTGGCTGTAGCGCAGGTAGATCGCTGCAGCGAACATCAGCAGGTACATCACGAGGTAGAGGATGACGGTTAGCTGGCTCAGGATCTGGTAGGCCGCCTGAACCGAGGGCAGGACCACGTAGACAACACCCAGGGCTGTCACCATAAACGCCTGGAAGAGCAGGATGTGTGTTCCCATGCCGTGCTTGTTGGTGTGCTGCCAGAAACGTGGAAGGTACCCTGCCCTGCCCACTGCGAGCAGGCCGCTGGATGGACCGGCAACCCAGGTGACCACCCCGGCCAGCACACCGATCAGCAGCATTCCTGCAACGATCGGCGAGGCCCAGCCAATGCCGGCCCAGTCGAACATGTCGTTGTAGGAAGTGAGCAGGCTCTGGGTCAGGTTGATGTCCGCCTGCGGCACCACAAAGGCAATGGCGAGCGTTCCCAGGACAAATATGATGACCGTCCCTGCAGCAGCAATCAGCACTGCCAGCGGATAATTGCGGGTCGGGTTCTTTACGTCCTTGACGTGGATGGCGTTCATTTCCATGCCGGCATAGAAGAGGAAGATGCTGGCTGCCAGCACAACGTTGGAGAAGTTGGAGAAGTCCGGTATGACCTCCCCCCATCCCATCTGGATCTGCGGGGTATTGCCGGCAAAGTAGTAGGAGAATCCAAGGATCACCAGGATCCCGGCCGGAATCAGGGTGCCGATAATCCCGCCCCACTGGGCGACTTTCGAGAATGCCGCCGCGCCCCGGAAGGCAATGAACGTGGCCAGCCAGTACACCACCAGCACGACGGCGAGGACGAAGGCCTTGTTCCCCGACAGCTGCGCGTCAATATTCGTGTCCGTCCCTGTGTAAGCAAGGGACACTGCGCCGAAGGTGAGCACGGTGGGGAACCAGATGGTCACTTCGATGAACAGCATGAACATGGCCAGGAAGGCCCAGCGTGGGCCAAAGGCTTCACCGACCCAGCGAAAGACACCACCGGTTTCCGGCCAGCCCGTAGCAAGCTCTGCCGCAACAATGGACACGGGAATCAGGAAGACCACGGCGGCGAAGACGTAGTAGAAGATCGAGCTCAGGCCATATTCAGCTTCTGCCGGAAGGCCGCGGAGACTGACGACGGCCACGATGTTCATAACGGCGAGCGCGCCGACGGTAATGGTTGCGTTTTGCTTTGCGCGGCTCATGCGTCCGGATGCAGATCCAGTCGATGAAGCAGCGCCGGCTGATGCAGCTGATGCAGTTGAATCGCTCACTGCGCTCACCTCCTAGTGGTGGAATCCCGGATGCTCCTGCTCAACCGGCATGGGGGCGCTCAGGTTTTCCAGGTAGGCCGTCTCATCCTGGATGTCCTTGAGCAGCCGGCCCGCAAGGTCCATGCTCAGGCCGTTGCGCACTACGATCCGCTCGACCGTGAGGTTGCCCAGATTGTCCGGCATTGGGTACGCCGGTACCAGCCATCCTTTGGTGCGGAGCCGGTCTGCCAGGTTGTACAGCGTCCAGCGGTCCGTATGCCCCTCCTTGAGGCGCCAGGCGAAGACCGGAATGTCAGAGCCGTCATTCCACAGCTCGAAGGGGCCGATCTCGCTGATGCCGTGGGAAAGGTACAGCGCAACGTCCTGGCAGGCCTGCTGGACCTTCTTGTAGCCTTCGAAACCGAGGCGGAGGAACATGTAGAACTGCAGCACCACCTGGGCGCCGGGCCGGGAGAAGTTCAGGGCAAACGTGGGCATGTCGCCGCCGAGGTAGCTGACGTAGAAGATGAGGTCTTCCGGCAGCCACTGCCGTTCCCGCCAGACAACCCAGCCGAGGCCGGGGTAGACAAGACCGTACTTATGGCCGGACGTGCTGATCGAATGGACCCGCTCAATCTGGAAGTCCCATTCAAGCTCCGGCTGGATGAAGGGTGCGATCATGGCGCCGGATGCCCCGTCCACGTGGATCGGGATGTCCAGCCCCGTGGAGGCCTGGATCTCGTCGAGTTTCGCAGCGATCTGCTTTACCGGCTCGTACATGCCCGTGTAGGTCACGCCCATGATTGCGACCACTCCGATGGTGTTCTCGTCGACGTACTTCTCGAGCTCGAATCCATCCAGGCACTTGTGTTCCTCGCTGATGGGAACCAGCCGCGCCTCGATGTCGAAGTAGTTGCAGAACTTCTCCCAGCAGACCTGCACTGCAGAACTCATGATCAGGTTTGGTTTCTCGGTGGACTTGCCCTCGGACCGGCGCTTGTGCTGCCAGAGCCGCTTGAACGCCAGTCCACCGAGCATGCACGCTTCCGAGGAACCGATGGTTGAGGTGCCGATGGTTCCCTGGGGATCGGGGGAGTGCCACAACCCGGCCAGCATCTTCCAGCAGTACTGTTCGATCGCCGCCGTCTGCGGATACTCATCCTTGTCGATCATGTTCTTGTCATACGTTTCGGCGTACAGCCGGTTCGCGTGGTCGTCCATATAGGTGCTGACGAACGTTGCAAGATTCAGCCGGGCGTTGCCGTCCAGCATGGTTTCGTCATGGACGATCTGGTAGGCGGTTCCAGGCAGCATGCTGCCCTGCGGGAACTCGTACTTTGGTATCTGGGTGTCCTCGCCCTCACGGGAAAATACCGGGTTGAGGTTGAGGAAGTCCTGGGGATCGTTCTGCGGCATGGTTTCGGCCTCTCCTAAGGAGTGTCCAGCGTGAATGCCTGCCGCGGTGCGCGGCGGCGGATAAGCCCCATGGGTGCGCGCGATTGACTATACGCGGGCGCGCGGCGTCGTTCTAGGCACCTCCGGCCATACCGGCACGTAGTTTCGGATTCGTCGATAAGTACTCCGAAAGCTGCTTCCGCGGGCGCCGGTCAGGTCCCTTGGCGTTGAGCGGGCGCGGCCCCGCGCGTACCCTCAGAGAACTTATCCGTTTCCCGCAGCAGCCCCGCCGCCCAAGGAACGTACGGACGCCGGGCGAGCGGTATACCGCAGGAGAAACCCCATGGCTGGACTGAGCCGACGAGACCGTTTTGAACTGCCTGAACCCATGCGCCGGCTCTTTGAAGGGGATTGGGAAGTCCCCGCCTTCCGGGTGGAAGAGTTCCGGGACACCGGAGCCATGGTGGTGAGGGCAGAGCTTCCAAGTATCGATCCGGAGAAGGACCTGGATGTGACGGTGTCCGACGGCACGCTGCGTATCCGGGGCGAACGGCGCGAAGAGACTTCAAACCGGGGTAAGAACGGCTACCGGAGCGAGTTCAAATACGGTTCCTTCAGCCGCGATATCCCGCTGCCGGCCGGAGCCAGCACAGATGAGGTGACGGCGTCATACCGGGACGGTGTGCTGGAGGTCCGGGTGCCGCTCCAGGACGAGGGCAGCACCGGGCGCAAGGTTCCGATCAGCCGGAGCTGACGGCGCGGGTGGAACGGGCAGCACCGTCCGGTGCGGTGATACTGAACGGTTAGCCCACTTTTATGGCGTCCGGGTACTCAGGAGGCCCAGTGTCCCAGCAGAGCCACAGCAGCCCTTCCGCTTCCCGGGCAAGCAGGTCACCCGCCTGGCTGGTGACGACCATTATGGGCCTCGGCGGAATCACCGTATCGCTGGAAAAAACCGCCGTGGTGCCGCTGCTTCCGGAGTATCCGCGCATCTTCGCGGTGAGTTCGGATGACGTGTCCTGGCTGGTCACCGTCACCCTGCTCAGTGCGGCAGTGGCTACACCGATCGTTTCCCGGCTGGCCGACATGTTCGGCAAGAAGCGCATGCTGGTGATTTCCCTGGCCGTGATGGTGGCGGGCGGATTCACTGCAGCGCTGGGCGGCACCTTCGCTGCAGCCGTCACGGGCCGCGCCATGCAGGGCTTCGCCGGGGCCGTGATCCCGGTGGGCATCAGCATCCTGCGCGATACGCTGCCCCAGCGGCGGATTGCGGGGGCAGTTTCCCTGATGAGTGCCAGCTTTGGCATTGGCAGCGCCCTCGGCCTGCCGATGGCCGGGTTCATCTACCAGCAGCTGGGCTGGGCGGCTACGTTCTGGATTGTTGCCCTCATTGCCCTGGTAATCCTGGCGGCTGTGTTTTTCTTTGTCCCGGAATCCACCCTGCGCACCAAGGGGCGGTTCGACTACGCCGGTGCCCTGCTGCTCTCCGGCGCCATGACCGCCCTGCTCCTGGCCATCTCCAAAGGCGGGATTTGGGGCTGGACGAGCGACATCATCCTGGGCCTCTTCGCTGCCTTCGCCATCCTGATCGCACTGTGGTTTCCGCTGGAACTGCGCAGCGGGCAGCCGCTTGTTGACCTGCGGACCTCCGCTCGGCGGCCAATACTGGTGGTGAACATAGCGGCGATCCTGGTCGGTTTTTCGATGTACGCCAACATGCTGGTGACCACCCAGCAGCTGCAGCTCTCCCGGGTCACCGGTTTTGGATTCGGCCTCAGCGTCCTGGTTGCCGGCCTCACCATGATCCCCTCCGGTGTGGCCATGGTTGCGATCGCACCGGTGTCCGCCCGCATCACCAACAGCTTCGGAGCCAAAGCGACAATGATCAGCGGGTGTGCCGTCATGGCTGCGGGCTACCTCAGCCGCACCTTCCTGGTTTCCACCGTCGCCGGGATCATCTTCGGAGCCGTGGTGATCTCCGTTGGCACCGCCATGGCCATGGCTGCCATGCCCACTATTGTGATGAGCAATGCTCCGCGTACCGACACGGCGGCCGCCAACGGACTGAACACCCTGCTGCGTTCGGTTGGCACCTCCACCTGCAGTGCGGCCGTGGCAACCATCCTGGCGTCAATCACCATCGGTGTCGGCGGTCGCGTCTTCCCGGCGCTGGACGCCTTCCGGCTGATCTTCATCCTCGCTGGCCTGGCTGCGGCCGCGGCCACAGCCCTGTGCCTCCTTCTGCCCCGTGCCACACGGCATGAGGCGACGCATCCGGATCTTCATGCTCCCCGTGCCGGAGCCGGTGGGGCAGAGGCGGCAGCTTCGGCACCCGGCCCGGAGCAGGCGGTCAGCGTTACCGGCACTCTGCGTGCACCCGGGGACCGCGGGGTGATAGACCGGGGAACCGTTTCGGTCGCGGACCTGTCGGGCACGCCCGTGGACTGGGACCGCACGGATGAGCACGGGAACTACTCGGTGGTGCTGCCGGGTCCCGGGCGCTACGTTTTTGCTGCCTCGCACAGACGCTGGCTTCCAGTGTCCGAAGTACTGGAGTTCCCCGGGACACCGGGCCCGCACGACATCCACTTCACGCACCGGCTCGTACTCACCGGACGTATCCGCCACCACGGACGTCCGGTGCACGACGCACTGATTCTCCTGGTGCCTGAGGCCGGGGATGCACGTGCGGTCTCAGCGGTTTCGGCCCGGGACGGCAGCTACGAACTGCCGCTGCCGGCCCCGGGCCGGTACGTCCTCAGTGTCGCCGAGCCGTCGGGAGCCACCCACACCCGGCTGGTGGTGCTGCCCTCCGCAAACACGGACGTCGACGTCGAACTTGGCGGGGAACCGCCGTCGACGGTGCTGAAGATTTAGGCCGTCAGGCCGGAGCACCTGCGTATTCCGGGTAGTCTGTGTAGCCCTCGGCGCCGTCGGTGTAGAAGGTGGACTGGTCCGGGGTGTTCAGCGCAAGCCCGTCCCGCCAGCGCAGTGGAAGATCCGGATTCGCGATGGCAGGGCGGCCGACGGCGACGGCGTCGCACAGGTCCTGCTCCAGCAGCCCTGCTGCTTCCTCACGGGTGGTGACAACGGAGAAGCCGGTGTTCAGCAGAACCGGGGAACCAAACCGCCGGCGGAGTTCCTGCACCAGGTTCCCCGCCGGGTTGTTGTGAAGGATGCTCAGGTAGGCCAGGTTCAGCGGGGCGATCTCGTCCACCAGCGCGCCGTAGGTGGCGAGCACGTCCTCGGCGTCCTGCTCCCAGGCGTCCTGGATGTTGTGCTCGGGTGAAATGCGCAGGCCAACCCGGTCCGCACCGATGGCAGCAGCCACTGCAATGACGACTTCCACCACAAAGCGTGCCCGGGCCTGCGGCGAACCGCCGTAGCCGTCCGTGCGGCGGTTGGAAGCAGGACTGAGGAATTCGTGCAGCAGGTAGCCGTTGGCTCCGTGAAGCTCCACGCCGTCGAACCCTGCCTCTACGGCTGAAAGGGCGCCGCGGACGAAGATGTCCCGCACCTCATCCAGTTCCGGCTCGCTGAGCTCCCGAGGTTCCGCGTGCGGCAGCTTGCCCGCCGGGGTGCGGATCACGCCGTCAATGGCGACGGCGCTCGGGGCCACAGTCTGGAAGCCACCGTTAATTTCCGGATGGGAGACACGGCCGGCGTGCATCACCTGGGCGAAGATCCGGCCGCCAGCCCCGTGAACGGCGTCAGTGACCTTGCGCCAGCCGGCAAGCTGCTCCTCAGTGACCAGTCCCGGCTGTCCGGAGAACCCCCGGCCTTCCCGGCAGGGGTAGGTTCCCTCGGAAACGATCAGGCCAAGGGACGCCCGCTGCCGGTAATGCTCGGCGACGAGGGGGCCGGGAATGCCTTCGGAACCGCTTCGCACACGGGTCAGGGGTGCCATCACCAGGCGGTTCGGCAGTTCGAGGGTGCCGAGGGTCAGGGGAGAAAACAGATCTGTCTGCACGTACTTCCTTTCGGCAGGCATAACTAAGCTGCCTGCGCATTTGGGGTTACCTGCGGACAACTCCCGGAACTGCGTGCCTATTCCCGCGCCGGTCAGGGCGCCCGGCGGCTGGGGCTAGCGGACCTCGCGGATCAGGTTGGTAATACGGGCTGTGGAGAGCCGGCGTCCCTCTTCGTCAGTCATCACGACTTCATGGGTGGTCACTGTTCCCCCCAGATGCACGGCCGTGGCAGTGCCCGTCACGAGGCCCTTGGAAACCGGCCGGTGGTGCGTTGCACCCACTTCGATACCGACGGCGTAGCGGCCGGGTCCGGCGTGCAGCGACGCGGCGAAGGAGCCCAGGGTTTCGGCTAGGACAACGTGGGCGCCGCCGTGCAGGATGCCCGCGACCTGCTGGTTGCCCTCAACGGGCATGGTGGCCACGATCCGGGAGGGGGACATCTCCAGGAAACGGATGCCGAGCTTCACCACCAGGGGACCGACTCCGGATTCACCCAGCCAGGGGTGCAGTTCTGCCGGCACGCCGGCGTCGATCAGTTCCTGCAGCCGGGGGAGTTCGCCCTGCGCGGGGCCGGCCTGGCCCGGCGTGAAAATGTCGCTCATGCCCACTAGGCTTACATCTGTGAGTGAAACTGCCAAACTGGCCTCTGTACCTGTCTCTGACCCCCCTGCCGAACCTGCGGATTCCCTGTTGGAGACCGCGGAAACGGAGGCGGACGCTGAGCCGGCGGAAGCCGCCCCGACAGGAAGCCACGCGGCGCCCGTGCCGTCCGGCCTGGCGCCTGCCGCGCCGGCAGAAGCTGCCCTGGGAACACCGAACGCATCCGGCCACAGCCGGCTGCTGGTTATTGACGGCCATTCGATGGCCTTCCGGGCCTTCTATGCCCTGCCGGCAGAGAACTTCTCCACTGACACCGGTCAGCACACCAACGCGGTGTACGGCTTTACGTCCATGCTGATCAACCTGATCAAGAATGAAGAACCCACGCACATCGCGGTGGCCTTTGACCTGGACACCCCTACCTTCCGCACCGAGGAATACTCGGAATACAAGGGCGGCCGCAACAAGACCCCCGAAGAATTCCATGGCCAGATCGACCTGATCATCAAGGTCATGGAAGCCATGAATATTCCCACCATCACGCTGGACGGCTACGAAGCGGACGACATCCTGGCCACCCTTGCGGAGCAGGCAGCCGGCCGGAACTGGGACGTTATGGTGGTCTCCGGTGACCGGGACGCCTTCCAGCTGGTCAATGACCGGGTCACCGTGTTCTACCCGAAAAAGGGCGTCTCCGACCTGCCGCGCATGGATGCCGCTGCCGTGGAGGAGAAGTACCTGGTGCCGCCGGACAAGTACTCCGACCTCGCCGCCCTGGTGGGGGAATCGGCGGACAACCTTCCCGGTGTCCCGGGGGTAGGCCCCAAGACTGCCGCCAAGTGGATCAAGGCCTACGGCGGCCTCGAAGGCATCCTGGAACACCTGGATGAGATCAAGGGCAAGGTCGGCGATTCCCTCCGCGCGAACATCGAGGACGTCAAGCGCAACCGCCGGCTGAACCGGCTCCTTCGCGACCTTGAACTGCCCGTGGATTTGGACGCCATGGCTGCCCGCCGGCCGAACCGCGAGGCCATTGAAGAACTCTTCGACGCCCTGCAGTTCAACGCTCTGCGCAAGCGTCTCTTCGACGTCTACGGAGAAGAGGAAGTCCCCGGAAACCACCCGGAGATACTGCCCCCCGCCCGCAGCACCATCACCGCTGCAGACGGGCTCACGGCATGGTTCAAAGCAACCAACCAGAAACCGGCAGGCCTCCGGCTGGTCACTGAAGGAGCCGGCGAATCACGCGAGGCGACCGGCATCGCCGTCGTCACTGACGATTCGGCGGTCTTCGTTCCGCTCACTGAGCTGGACGCCGAGGCAGAGAAGGTACTGGCGGACTGGCTGGCGGATACCAATGCACCCAAGGTGGTCCACGACTTCAAGGATTCCTACAAGCTGCTCTCCCGGCGCGGGCTCCACCTCGACGGCGAAATAGATGACCCCGCGATTTCCGGGTACCTGATCCAGCCGGACCGGCGGAGCTATGACCTGCCGGACCTGAGCCTGCAGCACCTGAAACTCTCACTTGAAACCGCGGCGGCCTCCGGCAACCAGCTTGAGCTCTCGCTCGACGGCGAGGACACCGCGGCACCGGCCGTTATGGAAGCGTTCGCTGCGCTGCGCCTGAGTGAGCACTTCTCCGGACTGCTGGTCGAACGCGGAGCCAACCAGCTCCTCGGCGGGCTCGAACTGCCGCTGGCTGAGGTGCTGGCTGAGATGGAGCTGGCCGGCATCGCCGTCTCCACCGAAAAGCTGGACCGGCTGCTGGACGAGTTCGGCCGGACCATCGAGCAGGCCAAGACCGAAGCGTTCGAGGTAATCGGCAAGGAAATCAACCTTGGCTCCCCGAAACAGCTGCAGGTGGTGCTCTTCGACGAACTGGGCCTGCCCAAGACCAAGAAGATCAAGACCGGTTATTCCACCGACGCCGACGCGCTGGCGGACCTGATCGTGAAGACCAACGGACACCCGTTCCTTGCACACCTTCTGGCCTACCGGGACGCCTCCAAGCTCCGGCAGACCGTGGAAGGCCTGCGCAAGTCAGTCTCCGACGACGGACGCATCCACACCACGTATGCCCAGACGGTCGCGGCAACCGGCCGCCTGTCCTCCATCAACCCGAACCTGCAGAACATCCCGATCCGTTCCGAGGAAGGCCGCCGGATCCGTGAGGTGTTCGTGGTGGGCGAGGGTTACGAGACCCTGCTGACCGCCGACTACTCCCAGGTGGAAATGCGGATCATGGCGCACCTCTCCGGGGACGAAAGCCTCATCCAGGCGTTCCGGGACGGCGAAGACCTGCACCGGTTCGTCGGCTCGCACATCTTCGGCGTTCCGCCCGAAGAAGTCACCAGCGCCATGCGGTCCAAGGTCAAGGCCATGTCCTACGGCCTCGTGTACGGCCTGAGCTCCTTTGGCCTGTCCAAGCAGCTCTCCATCCCGGTGGATGAAGCACGGACGCTGATGCGCGATTACTTCACCCGGTTCGGGGCCGTGCGTGACTACCTGCGCGGCGTCGTCGAGCAGGCCCGGAAGGACGGCTACACCTCAACCATCGAGGGCCGCCGCCGCTACCTGCCGGACCTGGCCAGCACCAACCGGCAGCTGCGCGAGATGTCTGAGCGCGCAGCGCTGAACGCCCCGATCCAGGGCTCGGCAGCTGACATCATTAAGAAGGCCATGCTCGGCGTGGATGCTGAGCTGAAGAAGCAGGGCCTCAAGACGCGTATGCTTCTGCAGGTCCATGACGAACTCGTCCTGGAAGTCGCGCCCGGCGAACGCGTTGCCGCGGAGAAGCTGGTGCGCGAGCAGATGGCGGGCGCAGCCGACCTTTCCGTACCCCTGGACGTCTCAGTGGGCTGGGGTGCGAGCTGGCACGAGGCAGGGCACTAGCACCAATAACCAGGGGGAACACATGACGGCGGAGACCACACAGACCGCTCTGCGCACGGAACGTTTTGGCGCCGGATTCACCGAAGGTGATCCGCAGCGCCCCGATGAGCGGACCTCGAACTGGCTCGAAGCAGTCAACGTCGGGTTCCATGATCCAAACTGGGACCCGGCGCACCTGGCATCGATCGTCCAGGCGTACGTCGCCGACGGACGGACCCTCACGGGCGTGTACGAGGACGGTGCCCCCGAACATGCCTGGAACCCGAACGCGCCCGTCGCCACGTACGCCACGATGTCCCATGACCTGAACGCGGGCGCAGGACTGCTTCCGGCGCACCAGATCACCTCGGTCACGGTGCGTCCCACCCACCGCCGGCGGCGCATCCTCACGAACATGATGACGGAGGATCTTCGCAGCGCGAAGCAGGGCGGCTTCGCCGTAGCCGCCCTGTTCGCCTCCGAGGCTGTCATCTACGGGCGGTTTGGGTTCGGTGCTGCCACGGCGGAGGCCATGGTGGAACTGGACGTCCGCGGCCGGCTGGAGATGCGGACGGCGCCGTCGGGCACCACTGTCCTGGCTGATCTGGCCAGGATGGAGAAGCTCGCCCCCCAGGTCTTCGCCCGGCATTTGGAGGGAACGCGAGGGGCGCTCGGCCGGCAGGTCGGGTACGCCAAGCGGGCGGCCGGATTGTGGGGAGACGTCCCCGAGAAGCAGAAGGAAGTGCGCGCCGCGGTCCATTACGACGCCGCCGGCACCCCGGACGGGTACGTCACCTACCGGTTCCTGCCGTGGGAAACCGAACCCCACACCCTGAAGGTGCTGGACCTGGTAGCCGTAGATGACACTGCCCGGCTGGAGCTGTGGCGCTACCTCGGCTCCATCGATCTGGTCGAGAAGATCACCGCGTCCGCCCCGGTTGTTGATCCGCTTCCCTGGGCGCTGGCAGACCGCCGCCGGTACCGCATCACCGGCGTCGAGGATGCCTTGTGGCTCCGTGCCCTGGACCCGGCAGCGATGCTCCGTGCCCGAGGGTTCGAGGCCGACGGAGAACTGGTACTCGATATCGCTGATCCGCTCGGTCTAGCCCAGGGGCGGTGGCTGCTCCAGGTCAGCGGTTCAGCAGCCGTGGTCACCGAACTGGGAAACGAGCTGCCCCAGGATGTGCCTGTACTGGAAGCGGACGCCGCCGCCTTCGCATCCCTCTACCTGGGCGGTGCGGCGGCTTCGGTGCTGGCCTCCGCCGGCGGGATCCGGGGGAGCGCGGAAGCCGTCCGCGCCCTTGGCCGGCTCTTTGACGTGGCCCGCCCGCCGTACTGCAGCACGCACTTCTAGCAGTTTGGAGGCTCCAGCGGTTTTGGGGCCGGGAATTACGGGCGGCCTGTGCCTGTTAGCAGGAACAAGGATGAAGGACTACTGGATTCCCCGTACGGCTTTGACCTGACTTGGAGCCTCCGGCTAGACTGAACAGGCGCGTCACGCGTGCTGGTTCGGTCCTCAAAATTTCTGGAGGCCGCCTCCAAGCGCAGGTCGGGCACAACATTATTAACATTCTGTCCATCTCCGGACAACCAAGCACCGTCTTGAACCTGAGTCTTTTGGGTTGCATGCGAGCCGGTGGGAGTGCATCCGGAATTACTACAACTTCCACATCGGAGTCCCAACTACATGACCATCACCACCACCGAGAAGTCCGGTACCCCGCAGGTCGCCATCAACGACATCGGATCTGCCGAGGACTTCCTCGCCGCCATTGACGCAACGATCAAGTACTTCAACGACGGCGATCTCGTCGAAGGTACCGTCGTCAAGGTTGACCGCGACGAGGTTCTGCTCGACATCGGTTACAAGACCGAGGGTGTCATTCCTTCCCGTGAGCTTTCCATCAAGCACGACGTCGATCCCGGGGACGTTGTCTCCGTGGGCGACCAGGTCGAAGCTTTGGTCCTCACCAAGGAAGACAAAGAAGGCCGTCTGATCCTCTCCAAGAAGCGCGCACAGTACGAGCGTGCCTGGGGCGACATCGAGAAGGTCAAGGAAGAAGACGGCGTCGTTACCGGTACCGTCATCGAGGTTGTCAAGGGTGGTCTTATCCTCGACATCGGGCTGCGCGGCTTCCTGCCCGCATCCCTCGTGGAGATGCGTCGCGTCCGCGACCTGGCTCCGTACATCGGCCAGCAGATCGAAGCCAAGATCATCGAGCTGGACAAGAACCGCAACAACGTGGTCCTGTCCCGCCGTGCATGGCTCGAGCAGACTCAGTCCGAGGTCCGTTCCACCTTCCTCAACAAGCTGGAAAAGGGCCAGGTTCGTCCGGGCGTTGTTTCCTCCATCGTCAACTTCGGTGCATTCGTGGACCTTGGCGGCGTAGACGGTCTCGTCCACGTTTCCGAGCTGTCCTGGAAGCACATCGACCACCCCTCCGAGGTCGTTGAAGTTGGCCAGGAAGTCACCGTTGAGGTTCTGGAAGTTGACCTCGACCGCGAGCGTGTCTCCCTGTCGCTGAAGGCTACGCAGGAAGATCCGTGGCAGACCTTCGCCCGCACCCACGCCCTGGGCCAGGTTGTGCCGGGCAAGGTCACCAAGCTGGTTCCGTTCGGTGCGTTCGTTCGCGTCGAAGACGGCATCGAGGGCCTGGTCCACATCTCCGAGCTGGCTGTCCGCCACGTAGAACTGGCAGAGCAGGTTGTCTCCGTTGGTGATGAACTGTTCGTCAAGGTCATCGACATCGACCTCGAGCGCCGCCGCATCTCCCTGTCGCTGAAGCAGGCGAACGAGGGCGTCGACCCCGAAGGCACCGAGTTCGATCCGGCTCTGTACGGCATGGCCGCAGAGTACGACGAAGCCGGCAACTACAAGTACCCCGAAGGCTTCGACCCCGAGTCGAACGAATGGCTCGAGGGCTACGAGACCCAGCGCGCCGCTTGGGAGCAGCAGTACGCTGACGCCCAGGCCCGCTGGGAAGCTCACAAGAAGCAGGTTGCCCAGCACAACTCCGAGGACGTTGCTGCTGCATCGGACTCCGCTGAGTCCAGCTCCACCAGCTACTCCTCCGAGCCTGCTGCATCCGAGTCCGCTGCCGGTACCCTGGCATCCGACGAGGCACTTGCTGCACTGCGCGAGAAGCTGACCGGCAACTAAGTTCCGTTGCTAAGGCGCTAGCTGCCTAAAAGGCGGGTTCCCACTTCGGTGGGGACCCGCCTTTTGCTATGTCACAAGCGTTCATCCGCTGTTGGTAGGCTGGGTGGCGCCGTCATTGGCTACAGGCAGACACGTGACTCCGGGGGGACAGATATGCAGGCCAGGGAACCGTTTTCAGGCAGCAGCCATGAACTTCAGGAGCAGATCCGCCGGCGGACACAGGCATTCGCCCGGCATCTGCCTCCGAGCCAGGCCGCCAACCTCATCAACGGGGTCGCGGAGGAGGAGCGCGAAGCTGAATCCTGGGAGGTGCTCAAGGCTGCTGAAGACCGCGTGAGAGACCTGCATGCCAGGTTCCCGGACTACTTTGAGGCTGCAGAAGCGGTGAAACAATCCGAGGCAGAATCTGACCTTGGCCGGTTCCGCGGCTGGCGCCGGGAGCAGCTGAGGCTGGCCCGGGAAGCTGATACTTTCGCTGCTTCCAACGCCGGCCGCATCCGCAACGCCGGGGGAACCCTGCTGGCAGCTGTCATTGCGGCCAAGCCGTTCGGCCTCATTTCCGGAGACGTGTTTTTCTGGGGTGCAGCACTGGCAGCAGGACTAATGGTCCTTGGCAGTCAGCTGATCAAGAAGCGCCGCAGCCCGTTGTGGAAGGGCGTCTTCATCGATCCGAAGTTCGCAGCGCACTCCGTCTGGCGCTGTGCTTCCCAAGCTGCGGCTGCGGCACAGATACGCGAACGGGAACCCGACGCAGCCCAGTGGGAGGACGCCCTGCAGATCCTGGAGTCGCGCTGGGACCGGCGGAACCGCCGCAGTACGCTCTGGGCCGAGGAAGACTACACCGGCATCCGCTACACCACGGCCTGAGCCGGGCCGGGCGCTGCCGGAACCCGGGAGCCGGCCTAGGCCGACTCCCGCACTACCAGCGAGGTCGGCAGCCGGCAGACCCGCTCCGCTGCCCGGCCCTCAATGAGCTCAACAAGCATCCGTGCCATCTTCTCGCCCAGCTCGGCTATCGGGTGGTGGACAGTGGTCAGCGCGGGGGAGACCCGGGTGGCGAACTGGTCGTCGTCGAAACCCACGAGGGCGATGTCTTCCGGGATCCGCAGCCCGTGTTCCCGGATGACCGCGTGGGCACCCGCCGCCATCTGGTCATTGGCTGCGAAGAGCCCGTCTATGGGCTTTCCCCGGGCGAGCAGCCGCTGCATCGCCGCCGCACCCGAGGCAACGGTAAAGTCGCCGTACTCCACCAGCGCATCGCTGAGTCCCGCCTGGTGCAGACCGCCGCGCCAGCCGGCGAGGCGGTCCACTCCAGGCGGCATGTCCTGCGGGCCGGCAATCGTGGCAATGTGATGCCGTCCGGTCGAGATGAGGCGCTGGACGGCAGCCAGGGCGCCTTCTTCGTTATCAACCTCGACGTAATAGCTGTCCGCAGCATTCAGCAGCGGCCGTCCTGCGAAGACAATGGGCAGGGCATCGCTGAGATGTTCCCAGGAATGGTCGCCGCTGTGGTGGGAGACCACCAGCACGCCGTCCACGTTCCCGCCCATCAGGTAGCGCTGCGTCTTACCCGGATTCGCCTCCGAAGAGGTAACCATGTTGAGCATGTAGTCCGTGGAGTTCAGGTATTTCGCGACCCCTTCCACCACCGTGGCGAAGAAGGGGTCGGCGAACACCTTGGACGTGGACTCTGGAACCAGCAGCGTAATGGTGTACGTCCGCCGGCTCGCCAGGGTCCGCGCAGCCCGGTTCGGTACATAGTTCAGCGTCCGGACGGCCTGTTCCACGCTGTGAACGAGTTCAGGTGCCACGGACGTGGAGCCGTTGACCACACGCGAGACGGTGGCCCGGGAAACTCCTGCCAGCGCAGCCACCATTTCCAAGGTGGGCGCAGGCCGCACCTGGCCCGTGTCAGTGCCCAATGGGATCTCCATTTCCTGGTGTCCTCTGCCGTTGTCCGATGCCAAGCTCAGCTATCAATCCTAGTTACCCTTAGCCCACACCGGCCGCTGCGGGGGAGCCGTCGTAAGCCCCGGGCCCGTTTGCCTGCCGGACCTCTGCAGCGAACCTGCTGTAGGCCAGCCCGCTGTCCTTAATGATGCGTTCCTGGGTCTGGTAGTCCACGTGGATGATCCCAAAGCGCTTGTCATATCCCCAGGACCATTCGAAGTTGTCCAGCAGCGACCAGACAAAGTAACCCCGGACGTCGGCCCCTTCAGCGATGGCTTCGCCGACGGCGCTGACGTGGTCCATGATGAAGCTGGTGCGTTCGGTGTCCTGGACCGCACCGTCTTCCGTCACTTCGTCGTCGTAGGCTGCGCCGTTCTCCGTAATGTACAGCGGCGGCAGTTGCGGGTATTCCCTGCCCAGGCGGACCAGGAGCTTCCGAAGGCCATCAGGGTTCACTTCCCAGTTCATTCCGGTCCGCGGCAGCCCGCGGGATGGGAACGTAATGTGTTCGGCTCCAACCCAGGGCGACGCCTTCGGCAGGACGCCGCCACCGCCGTGCCCATCCTCTCCTGTTGTGTCCGGGTGTCCGCTGATTTGGTCATCGTGGTAGTGATTGACGCCGAGGAAATCGATGGGTGTGCCGATGAGCTCCATATCGCCGGGGAAAATCAGGTCGTGCAGACCGTAGGGCTCCAGATCCCGCAGTGAATCCTCCGGATAGGCGCCGCGCAGGATCGGATCCAGGAAGATCCTGTTCTGCAGCGAGTCGAAGAGGCGTGCCGCCTCGAGGTCCACCGGATCCGTCGGATCCTTCGGAATGGAGTTGCTCAGGTTCAGCGTGATGCCGATCTGCTCGGCACCCAGGTTCCGCAGTTCAGTGACTGCCATGCCGTGGGCAAGGTGCTGGTGGTGCACTGCCGCGATTGCTGCACGCGGTTCCTGCCGGCCCGGCGCATGGACTCCTGAGCCGTACCCCAGCAGGGATGAGCAGAAGGGCTCGTTAAAGGTGGTCCAGTGCCGAACCCGGTCACCCAGTGCGGCGTAGACATCCTGTGCGTACTCCACAAAACGGCACGCAGTGTCGCGGTTGGTCCAGCCGCCCTTCTCCTCGAGCCCCTGGGGAAGGTCCCAGTGGTAGAGCGTGAGCCAGGGGAGGATTCCTGCTTCAAGCAGCTCATCCACCAGCCGGGAGTAGAAATCCAGGCCCTTGGGATTCGTTGCCCCGCCGCCGGGCCGCACCCGTGCCCAGCTGGTGGAGAAACGGTAGGAGTCCAGGCCGAGTTGCTTCATCAGGGCAACGTCCTGCGGCATCCGGTGGTAATGGTCCACCGCCACGGCTGGGGTGTCTCCGTTGAGGACGTTCCCGGGTACGGCCGCGAAGGCATCCCAGACCGAATCCTCTTTGCCGTCTTCCCTGGCCGCTCCTTCTACCTGGGCGGCAGCAGTTGCTGATCCCCAGATAAAACCGGGCGGGAAATTGCGGTGCTTCCGCGTAGAGGTGTTGTTCGTCATTAGCCCTTCACTGCTCCCTGCATAATTCCGGAAATAAGTTGTTTGCCTGCTGCCACGAAAAGAATCAGCAGCGGAACGGTCGCCAGCACGGCACCGGTCAGCACAATTGAATAATCGACATAGCGGGCCGACTGGAGCTGGCTCAATGCCACCTGCAGAGTGGGGTTGTCTGCCAGCACGAGCATGGGCCACATAAAGTCGGTCCACGCTGTCATAAATGTGAACAGACCCAGGATGGCCATGGCGGGCCGCGCCGCCGGCAGCGCCACATGCCGGAACGTTCCAAGCATGCTGGCCCCGTCCATCCGGGCGGATTCGATGAGTTCGTCGGGAATGACATCCACCAGGTACTGGCGCATAAAGAACACACCGAAGGCGGTAACAAGCCCGGGCACGATCACCGCACCAAGTTCACCGGTCCAGCCGAGTTTCTGCATCACCATAAACAGCGGGATGATGCCCAGCTGCGTGGGAATGGCCATGGTGGCAATCACCGCCACCATAAGGACCCCGCGGCCCCTGAACCTGAGCTTCGCAAACGCGTAGCCTGCCAGCGTCGAGAAGATCACCACGGAGACGGTTATCGTGCCGGAGATGATCACGCTGTTGGCAAGCGCCTGCCAGAACGGCACGGTGTTTACGACCTCGGAGACGTTGCTCCAGAACCGCCCGCCGGGCAGGAGGGGAGGCCATTCCTGTCCGAGCGCGGGATTCCCGTTGCTGCCGATAATAACGGACCACCAAAGGGGATACGCGGAGCAGAACAGGAAGACCAGGAGGATCCCGTAGGTCAGGAAGCCCGGACGCCGGCCGCTCCCGAAAGACTGCCCCTGGCGCCGTTTGCGGATCGGTTTCCCGGCCCCTGACCCGGTCCCGGTTCCCGGGACTGCCCGGGCTCGCTGCAGGACGCTCATGACTTTCTCCTTGAAACTCGCGGCCGCTGGGAATCCCCGGTGGCGATCCGCTTGGAAATGAGGAAGTTGACCAGGCCCACCAGCACGATAATCAGGAACAGCAGCCAGGCCACGGCGGAGGCCTTGCCGAAGTTCTGCCGCTGGAAGCCCATGTCCCACAGGAACAGCACAGTCGTCTGGAACTGGCCCTGGATCCCTCCGGCATTGACCGGATCAAAGAGCTTTGGCTCGGCGAAGATCTGCAGTCCGCCGATGGTGGCGGTGATGATCACGAAGATCATGGTGGGACGGATACTCGGGAGCGTGATGCTGAAGAACCGCCGGAAAGCGCCGGCACCGTCGATCGCTGCCGATTCGTACAGGTCGCGGGGGACGGCCTGCATGGCCGCCAGCAGGATCAGGGCGTTGTAGCCTGTCCACCGCCAGTTGACCATGGTGGCGATCGCAATATGGCTGGGGAGTGTGCCTGTCTGCCACATGATCGGGTCAACCCCGAAGTTGCCGAGCAGGTTGTTCAGCAGTCCGTTGTTCTCGGCAAACATCTTGGAGAAGATCAGTGCCACCGCCACGGGCGTTACAACGTAGGGCAGGAGCACCGACATCCGCCAGAAAGTCTTGGCCCGCAGATGCTGATCCAGGATAGCGGCCAGGAAAACGGCTACTACCAGCTGGGGGATCGCAGAGAGCAGGAAGATCGAAAAGGTGTTGAAGAGCGAACCCCAGAATCGGGTGTCGCCCAGCACACTGGCGAAGTTCTGCAGCCCGATAAAGTCGCCCTGTCCCTTGAGCAGGTGCCATTCATGCAGTGACACCCAGAACGTATACACCAGCGGGAACAAACCGGTAATGCCGAAGAGGATAAAGAACGGTGAAATGTAGAGGTAAGGGGACGCCTTCATATCCCATTTGGAAAGGCGCTGGCGGAACGTTGTCCGCGGCTTAACCGGTTGCTTTTGGACAGGCCGGTTCAGTGTAGCGGTCATGGCAGACTCCCGTGCTCCGGGCGGGGGGGCCCCCCCCCAGGGCCCCCCCGCGTGCGGTGCTGCTAGTTGTTGATGACCAGGTCGTTGAGGAGCTTCAGTGCTTTCTCCCATGCCTGGTCCGCATTCGCGGTACCTGTCTCCAGGTCATCGATGGCCGGGCCAAAGACCTTTTCCTGGATAACTGAATCATCCGGACCCTTGAACTGCGCCTCTACGCCTTCGGCGCGCGAGGCCAGGATCGCTCCGGTGGGAGCATCGTTGAACCACTCATTCGGAGTTGCATCGGAGGCAAGCTGTTCCTGCGCCTGGAGGGTGCTGGGGAAGTTGCCGGCCGCTGCGGACTGCTTGATCTGCTGTTCCGGGTCCGTTAGCCAGGCAGCGAGCTTGGCAGCTTCCTCCTTGTGGTCCGAGGTTTCCGGTACCGAGAGGAAGGCGCCGCCCCAGTTTGAGGCACCGCCGGGGAACACGTCTGCGAAGTCCCAGCCGCTGTCAGTGGAGCCGCCTGCGGTTTCAATACCGCCCTGGATGTTTCCGAGCATCCAGCCGGGGCAGACCATGGTGGCGAAAGTGCCGTCCAGGAAGGACTGGCCGTTGTTCCACTTCCACTCTTCCTGGTTCGCGGACAGTCCGTCGTCAATGGAACCGGAGAGCATCTTGAAGTTTGCGATCATCGCATCGTTGCCCTCGATGTTCAGCTCGCCGTCCTTCGTGTAGTAACCCTCCTCCATCTGGTTCACCATGGAGTTCCATACGAAGCCGGCCTGGTCGAACCAGGCTTTCCCGCTGGCGTCCTTGTACTGGTTTCCGACTTCGAAGTACTTCTCCCACGTGGCGTCTTCCCCGCCCAGGAGTTCAGCGACGGCTTCGCGGTCGCTCGGCAGGCCGGCAGCTTCGAAGAGGTCTCCGTTGTAGCAGATGCCCTGCGGTCCGATGTCTGTGCCGTAGCCGATGACGCGGCCGTCGGGGTCGGTGCCCTGCTTGTACTTCCAATCGACCCAGTTGTCCTTAAGGTCCTCTGCACCGTATTCGTTCAGGTCCACGAACTTGTCCGAAACCTCCATGATGGCGCCTAGCCAGCCCTCTTCAATGGCCACCACGTCGCTGACGCCTGAACCTGCGGCAAGCTTCGTGAAGAGGTCAGTCCGTGCGTTTCCGCCGGTGTCAATGTTGTTGGGCTTGATGGTGATGCCGGGGTTGGCCTCTTCGTATTCCGCGTACAGATCGTCGTAGCCGAAGGTTCCGAACGTGGTGACGGAGAGTTCAATCGGGTTTTCCTCCGAGGCGGGCTCGCCGCTGTTGCTGCTGCCTCCGCCGCAGCCGGCGGCGAGCAGTGCGACTGCCGCAGCACCCGCCACGACAGCTGCTGAATTTCGGAACTTTTTCACGGTCACTCCTTTGTGTGTGTCTTGCCGGTTGATATCCCGGGGGAGGACCGTGCCGAATGGAAACTGGGCTTGTCCTGGGACGGGACGCTAACTGTGGATCCTGTATCCAGAGAGCCCGTTGCGGTTCGAAACTCCCGAACCGCTCCAGAGAGCGCTCTCTGATCTTGCTGAGAGCCTAGATGTGACGGGGCACACTGTCAAGAGAGCGCTCTCTGCGTTTCTCCGAGCGCTTGGTGGAGGGAGTGGAAACCTTAGCGTCGCGTGGTTACCGTGACGGTGAATCGGGGGTTACGGCCGACCTGCCTGGTGGGGCCCACCAGGCGGTTTAGGGCTGGTTTGTAGGCCAGATGCGAATTCCATACCGTCCAGAGCTCCCCTCCCGGACGCAGCACACGGGCCGCATCGGCAAAGAGCTTGAACGCAATACCGGTGTGGATGCTGGCACCAATATGGAAGGGGGGATTCAGCACCACCAAGTCCTGGGAGGCATCCGGAAGCCAGCTCAGGGCATCGGCGCGCCGCACCACGGCGCGGTCTGCCACACCATTGGCGGCCAGTGTCAGGCCGGTTGAAGCAACGGCCGCCTCGGACTGGTCGGACGCGAGGACCCTGAGGACAGGCCGGGACAGTGCCAGGTATGCAGCGATCGCCCCGTTGCCGCAGCCGAGGTCCACCGCTTCGTCGGAGGCACGCGCCTGGGCCAGGAAGGGCAGCAGGAACCGGGTGCCGGGATCTAGCGACGCTCCGCCGAAGGCTGCGCCGCGGGCCCTCAGCTGCAGCGGCACTGGCAGGCCGACGTCGTACGCTGCCTCCAGCGGAAAGCGCTGCAGCGGAAGGCTGTCCTCCGGCAGCGGACTGCCGACGGTCAGGACTCGGGATTTTTGCCGGGCCAGCCCTGCCGTGACTGATCCGAAGTACCGGCCCAGCACCTCGTTCATGGCTGTGGTCATGTGCTTGATGCGGCCGCCGGCGTAAATCCGGACGTCCGGGGAAGCGTGGACGGCGACCAGCCGGGCAATTTCTTCCAGTGCATCCAGCGAACGCGGCAGCCGCAGCAGGACAAGCCGTGCACCGCTCACCAGTTCCGGGGAGAGGCCGCAGTGGGTGTAGGCGCCGGCCAGATCCAGCCGTTCCGCGTTGCGGTCCAGTGCCAGTTGGCCGGACAACGGATCCTGCTGCACCCGGATTCCGTGCACCGAATGAAGTGCAGCGGCCCCCAGCGTGAGGGCACCGTAGGAGTCTCCAATGACCGCGACTGCTCCGGCGTCCTCGCCGGCAGCTTCCGCGAGATCGCCGGAGGCCGTATCCAGCAGGAGTCTGTCTGCGGCATCGAACGCCTGCAGGTTCTCCGCTTCGACATCAGGGGCGCGCCCGAGCAGGGAAAAATCAAAGGCAGGGGCGTCAGTGCTCACAGGTCAATCCATTCAGTGGCAAGGAGTTCGGCCGAAGTGTCTCCGGCAGTAAGGGAGGCCAGGTGCTCCTGGAAGTTCGCTGTGCTGCCGGGAACATCCGGCAGGGCTACGGTAATCACGGCTCCGCCTGCGCCGTACTCGGTGCCGCGCACGGTGTAACCGGCGCTGCGCAGGTCGTTCTCGAGCCGTCCGGCACCGGCATGGCTGGCCGGAACGGCGTACAGCTGCATTCGGCGCCGGCGCAGCAGCGGAGCGGTGCTCAGTGCCGAGGAGACGGATTCCGAATAGGCGCGCACCAGGCCGCCGGCGCCGAGCAGGATTCCGCCAAAGTAGCGGACCGTGACTGCGGTGATGTCGCTGAGGTCCGCGGCGCCGTCGAACGTTTCCCGCTTGGTGAGAGCTTCGAGCATGGGAATCCCGGCAGTGCCGGAGGGCTCTCCATCGTCACTTGAACGCTGGACTTCCCGTTCCGGGCCCAGGACGAAGGCACTGCAGTGGTGCCGGGCGTCGTGGAATTCGCGGCGCAGTTCGGCGATAAGCCCGCGGGCCTCATCCTCGGTTTCGGATCGCCGCAGCACGGTGATGAACCGCGAGCGCTTGATTTCGAGTTCAGTGCGGTGGTCCCCGGCGATG
This sequence comes from Arthrobacter sp. 3Tela_A, assembly GCF_049311025.1. Classification (NCBI taxonomy): domain Bacteria; kingdom Bacillati; phylum Actinomycetota; class Actinomycetes; order Micrococcales; family Micrococcaceae; genus Arthrobacter; species Arthrobacter sp. 3Tela_A. The sequence goes on along the minus strand of NZ_JAXIOM010000002.1, from coordinate 103,454 downwards.
GTCGTGTAGCGTCCCGACGCTGCCTGGATTTCACTCACCCTGCCAGTCTAGTTGCCGCGGAATCCCGTACCCGACGCCGCTGCGCACCTGTGGGCGTAAAACACGTGCACGGGATTCCGGGAAGGTAGGGTGGTGGCCATGCTGAAGGTAGGTCTCACCGGCGGAATTGCAGCCGGAAAGTCTCTTGTGGCCCGCACCCTGGTGGAATGCGGCGCCTCGCTGATTGACGCCGATGCCCTGGCCCGTGAGGTGGTGGAACCCGGCACCGGCGGGCTGGCCGCCGTCGTCGACGCGTTCGGACCCCAGGTGCTTGCTGCGGACGGGACCCTGGACCGCCCGGCCCTGGCTGCAATCGTGTTCGGGAGTGAGGAGAAGCGCAACTCGCTGAATTCGATCATCCATCCGCTGGTCCGGGCCCGGGCAGCAGAGCTTGCCGCCGAGGTTCCCGAAGACGGCATCCTGGTCCAGGACATCCCGCTGCTGGTGGAAACCGGGCAGGCCGGGAACTTCGATTTTGTGCTGGTGGTGGAGGCTCCCGTCGAGGAGCGCCTGGCGCGCATGGTGCGGGACCGGGGGATGGATCCGGCAGCCGCCCAGGCCCGGATAGACGCCCAGGCAACGGCCGCCGAACGTGCCGCAGTGGCCGACACAGTGCTCGAGAACACGGGTACCCCGGATGAACTTGTCGAAGCAGTGCGGGAGCTTTGGAATTCCCGTCTGGTGCCGCTGAACCAGGAACGGCTGCGTGCGGCAGGAGGATAGGCGCAGCCGTTATGCCGTCAGCAATACGGACAGCACCTGACCGCGAGCCGGAGTAGCGTTGAACCATGAGTCTTGCGCAGGACATCAAACGTGTTGTTGCCCCTTTTGAAGTAGTCAGCGAATACTCGCCCGCCGGTGACCAGCCGACGGCCATCAAGGAACTCGCCGAGCGCATCAACGCCGGCGAGAAGGACGTTGTCCTGATGGGTGCCACCGGTACCGGTAAGAGCGCCACCACCGCCTGGCTGGTGGAGCAGGTGCAGCGGCCCACGCTGGTGATGGTGCAGAACAAAACCCTGGCTGCCCAGCTGGCGAACGAGTTCCGTGAGCTGCTGCCGAACAACGCCGTCGAGTATTTTGTCTCGTACTACGACTACTACCAGCCCGAAGCCTACGTTCCGCAGACGGACACCTTCATCGAGAAGGACTCCTCCATCAACGAGGAAGTGGAGCGGCTGCGGCACTCCGCTACGAACGCCCTGCTCACCCGGCGGGACGTCATCGTCGTCGCCACGGTGTCCTGCATCTACGGCCTGGGCACCCCTGAAGAGTACATCCAGGGCATGGTGACGCTGCGCCGCGGGATGGAAATGAACCGCGACGACCTGCTGCGCAAATTCGTCTCGATGCAGTACGTCCGCAATGACATGGACTTCCACCGCGGCACCTTCCGGGTCCGGGGTGACACCGTGGAGATCATTCCGATGTACGAGGAACAGGCCATCAGGATCGAGTTCTTCGGCGACGAGATCGAGAGCATCCAGACCCTGCACCCGCTCACCGGCGACCTGATCCGTGACGAGCAGGAGATGTACGTCTTCCCGGCGTCGCACTACGTGGCCGGTCCGGAGCGCATGAACCGCGCCATCAAGGGCATTGAGGATGAGCTGCGCGAGCGGCTGGCTGAGCTCGAAGGGCAGAACAAGCTGCTCGAAGCGCAGCGGCTGCGCATGCGCACCACCTATGACCTGGAAATGATGCAGCAGATGGGCTTCTGCAACGGCATCGAGAACTACTCACGCTGGATCGACGGCCGCGGGCCAGGCACCGCACCGCACTGCCTGCTTGATTACTTCCCGGATGATTTCCTGCTGGTGGTGGACGAATCACACGTCACCATTCCGCAGATCGGCGCCATGTATGAAGGTGACATGTCCCGCAAGCGGACCCTGGTCGAACACGGGTTCCGGCTTCCCTCGGCCATGGACAACCGCCCGCTGAAGTGGGATGAATTCCTCGAGCGGATCGGCCAGACGGTCTACCTCTCCGCGACCCCGGGCAAGTACGAGCTCGGCAAGGCCGACGGCGTGGTAGAGCAGATCATCCGTCCCACCGGCCTGGTGGATCCCGAAGTGGTGGTCAAGCCCAGCAAGGGCCAGATCGACGACCTGCTGGCAGAGATCCGCACCCGCACCGAGAAGGACGAGCGCGTACTGGTCACCACGCTTACCAAGCGCATGGCCGAAGACCTGACCGGGTATCTGCTGGAGAACGGCGTAAAGGTCGAGTATCTGCACTCCGACGTCGATACCCTGCGCCGCGTTGAACTGCTCCGCGAGCTTCGAATGGGCACCTTCGATGTGCTGGTTGGCATCAACCTGCTCCGTGAAGGCCTGGACCTTCCGGAGGTCTCACTGGTGTCAATCCTCGACGCCGACAAGGAAGGTTTCCTGCGCAGCTCCACGTCTCTGATCCAGACCATCGGCCGCGCCGCGCGTAACGTCTCCGGCCAGGTGCACATGTACGCGGACCGGATCACTGACTCCATGGCCCATGCCATTGACGAGACCAACCGCCGGCGTGCGATCCAGGTGGCCTACAACAAGGAACGCGGCGTTGACCCGCAGCCGCTGCGCAAGCGGATCGCGGACATTACCGATTCCCTGGCCCGCGAAGACGCAGACACGAAGGCACTGCTTGAGGAAGCCGCGAAGAAGAAGACCAAGGGCAAAGGCAAGGGCGCGAAGACCATCCGGAAGGATGGACTGGCTGCTGCGCCCGCGGAGGACCTTACCGGGCTGATCGAGTCGATGACCGAACAGATGCACGCTGCGGCAGCAGAGCTGCAGTTCGAACTCGCGGCCAGGCTGCGCGACGAGGTTGGGGATCTGAAAAAGGAACTGCGGCAAATGCAGAACGCCGGGCACGCTTAGGCACGCCGTGGGGTAGACTGCTTGGCGGCGGTGGGGCAGTTCCGTAGCGGTTACGGGAACTCCCCGCCTTTTTCCGTGCTCTGAAAGGTCTGTTCCCCATGCCCGCATTACCCCTCGCTTTTGAGGTCGGTACGTTCATTGTCCTGGGGCTGGTACTGCTCTTCGACCTGCTCTTGGTCGTCAAGCGGCCGCACGAACCGTCCATGAAGGAAGCCGGCCTGTGGGTTGGTTTCTACGTTGGCCTGGCGCTTCTGTTCGCCGTGATGATGTTTATCTTCACGGGACCGGAATACGGCAGCCAGTTCGTTGCCGGCTGGGTGACCGAATACAGCCTCAGCATCGACAACCTGTTCGTGTTCATCATCATCATGGCCCGCTTCTCGGTACCCCGTAAGTACCAGCAGGAAGTGCTCATGTTCGGCATCATTATTGCCCTGATCCTCCGCGGCATCTTTATCATCGTCGGCGCTGCCGTGATCGAGAACTTCTCCTGGGTCTTCTTCCTCTTCGGCGCCTTCCTGCTCTGGACCGCCTGGAAGCAGGCCACCGACAACGGTGAAGACGAGGAGGGCGGCAGCGACAACAAACTGGTCCGCAAGCTCACCGGTTTCCTGCCCATGACCGAGAACTTCGACGGCGGCAAGATCCGCACCGTGGTGGACGGCAAGAAGGTTTTCACCCCGATGATCATCGTGTTCATCACGATCGGCGTCACCGATCTGATGTTCGCTGTCGACTCCATCCCGGCGATCTTCGGCCTGACGCAGAGCGCGTTCATCGTCTTCACGGCCAACATCTTTGCCCTGATGGGCCTGCGCCAGCTGTACTTCCTGCTCGGCGGACTGATGGACCGGCTCATCTACCTCAAGCACGGACTCTCCGTCATTCTCGCCTTCATTGGTGTGAAGCTGATCCTGCACGCGCTGCACGTGAATGAACTGCCGTTTATCAACGGCGGAGAGTCCGTTGCCTGGGCACCGGAGATCCCCACCTTCGTCTCCCTGGCCGTCATCCTGGGCACCATCGTGGTTGCGACCGTGGCCAGCCTGCTGAGCCCCAAGGCAAAAGCAGTCCAGGCCGTCGCGTCGCTTGAGACCGCCCTGAAGGTGTACCGAAACCTGGGTGAGGATGCCCCGCACGCCGAACGCGCGCAGGCCTACGACGACGTCACCAAGACCTATCGGGCAGCCGAGAAGGCCGCCGAAACCCGGGACGATGTCGAACTGCCCGAGATCACGGATGAGGCACGCGCCAGGTTCCTTGCGTCTGACCCGCGCAAGCCGGGTACCGAGCAGTAGGTTCCCCGCAGCAACCCATACGGTGCGCGCACCAGAGGCGGCTTTCCAGCCATTCCGGCAGGGGAGCCGCCTCCCTCGTGTCCGGGTGGCAGTTTGTGCGCGCCGGGTCAGGATTCCGTGCCTGGTGCTAGCCTGCCAGTAGATCCACCGTCCCTCTCCGGAGGGGAAATCCACGGCCCTTTGGGGTTATCTCGTTTCCGTTGACGCTCCAAAGGAGCAGCCATGAACTTCTTCGAAGTACTATGGTCGATCGTTGCGGTTTTCTTCGTTTTCGCATACCTCATGCTGTTGTTCCAGATCTTCGTGGACCTGTTCCGCGATGACACCCTGAACGGCTGGGCGAAGGCAGTCTGGATCTTCTTCCTGCTCTTTGTCCCTTACCTCACCGCACTGGTGTACGTCATTGCCAGAGGCAGCGGCATGGCTGCCCGCAGCGCCCGCCGAGCCAGTGAATCCGAGGAACAGGCCTCCGCCTACATTCGCCGCACGGCGGGAACCCCGAACGCCGCAGAACAAATCAGCTCGGCTAAGTCGCTTCTTGACGAAGGGCTGATCACTAACGACGAGTTCGGGCGCCTCAAGGAGAAAGCCCTGGCCTGACGGAACTTGAAACCCGTTCCGGCTTTACGCGGGCACCGCGCCAAGCGGTGTCCGCGTTCTTCTGCCCAGCACCTCCAGGACCACGATGAATCCCACCAGCACAAGGACGATGCCGGCAGTTATGCCCGCGCTCAGACCCGGAAGGAAGAGCACCAGCACGGTGATCCCGGCAGCGACTGCCTGGTAAACCCGCTGGTGCCGCATGGCCCAGGGCTGCCAGTGCGACGGGTTGCCCGCAGCATAGAGCACCAAAACGGCCAGGAGGGCAAGGACGAACACCGTTCGAAGCGCACCGGCGAGAGGGTCCAGGAAGGCATTGCTGAGGGCAAGCGCAGCATCCGGAGAGACGGCGGCGCTTGAGCCGACCGAGTCGACCCCGGCCTGCTGGACGAACCGCAGCACAAGTACTGCCGCCAGAGACGCTGCGGCGCTGGAAATGCTGATGACCAGGCCGGACCGAAGCCGCCGGCCCCTGGGGGCAATCAGGACCGCAGCCGCGGCTGCAGCTGCTGCGAGCCAGGGCAGGACCGCAGCCGTCCTTCCCAGTGTGTCGAGTGCGGACAGTGCCGCAGCCAGGCCGGGAGCATTGAAAACCGTGTAGTCTCCGCCGGCGTCGTCTGGAATCACCGAAGCCGCAGACACTCCCTGCGCCAGAAGCCGTGACTTGACCTCCGCGATCATCGCGGTGGTGGAGACAGTGACATCTCCGTTGGAGGCGATCGAGGCCATCCCTCCCGGATCATCCTCGACGGCACGGACCAGCAGCTCGTGTGCCTCGCGGTTCGCGTCCACCCACAGCGTGGCAAAGGCCTGACTGGAGACCGCCCGGGAAACGGTGTTATCGATCAGGGAGTTCGTGCGTTCGGCGATTACCGGTGCCAGCGCAGCGGAGAGCGCCTGTGAGGCCCGGGAGTCGTCCAGGTTGGACAGGGCATCACTGACGGCTGTGTTCACGTCGAGCCGGCTTGTCACCTGGTCGCCGATTTGTTCGGAAAGGTCAGCTTGGACCGCCGGGTCCTGGATGACCGGACCAATGACCGCAACGTAACGGTCAGTGTTCGCCACAAGGCTGCCTGCGTACCCGGCGGCCACGGAAGCTACGAGCAGCAGCGCGGCGAGGATGCCAAGGACGATGGAAGTGACCCGGCGCCAGGGTGGTGCTTTTGGCGTGCGGACGCCGGCTCCGGGATCAGGGCCGTAACGCGTACTGGGTGCCATGAGTTGGCCTTCCGCCGCTGTTAGCTGCTTCCCGTCAGGATATTCCCCCAATCGGGCACCGGCTATGGCCCGCCTGCAAATCCCGTCCGGATGGATCAGGGCAGCCCGGGGTCACTTCTCCCCGCGCACCATGCCCAGCAGCCGGTTGAAGATGCCTTCGCCGTCGTCCGCTATTCCGTCGTGGTGGAACTCGTCCGTTTCCCACACCTGCAGCCCCCGGACCGCCGCAGCGGTCTCGAGGGAAAGGTCCCGGTCCACGTAGATGTCGTCCGTGTACACGGCGGCCGCGGCGGGAACCGTATTGGCTGCGAGCTGCGCCCGGTCATACAGGTCCGGCCAGTCGGACTTCGCGGCCAGGAGATCCGCCGTCTGCTGCAGGGGACGCAGGGCCGGATCCTCTTCGAAGTACCAGGGGTAGACCATTTCGCCGGTGTACAGCGGTTCCGCCGCGTCGGGCTTGAAATCAGGCCTGGTCTCAAGGACGCGCCACGCTGCCCAGTTCGTGGCCTGCCCCTGGCCGTAGATCGATTCATGCATCAGGGCATACAGCGGGTTGGTCGAGCGCTCCGCGAGCTGCCACAGCGCCGCCAGGAAAGTGTCGGAGAGCCGCGGGCCCTCGGCGGTCTGGAGAAAAGCTTCCTCCAGCAGGTGGTGCAGGCCGTCCATCCTGGTGTTTCCGCCGAGGTAGGAGCCTGCCATCTGGAACCGCCGGGGCGTGAGCCGTGTGCCGTCGGGCAGGTATTCGGGCACGGACTCGAGGTGGCGGGCTATCCGCGCAGTGAGTTCGCGGTCCCCGGGATACTTGGCGAAGTACTCGGCGTTCCGGGCCGCGACCCGGGCGAAGGTGGCCTGATACACCCGGTCGGCGGGACCCCACAGGGGTGCCAGCCCGCCGGTGATGAGGACTTCCTTCAGGCCGTCAGGTGCGAAAGACAGATAAGTCAGGGCGCAGAATCCGCCGTAGGACTGGCCGTAGATGCTCCACGGCCCGGAACCGAGGGCAGCGCGGATAAGCTCCGCGTCGGCAATGATGGAGTCCGCGCGGAAGTGGGTGAGGTACTCCGCCTGCGCCGCGGCGTCCCCGCGCGCGGCCAGTGTCTGGCGGTTGGCCGGGGTGGAGAGTCCGGTGCCGCGCTGGTCCAGCATCAGGATGCGGAAATGCCGGGAGGCTGCCTTCGTCCAGCCGCCGAACTGCAGCAGCCGGTTGCCTTTTCCGCCGGGTCCGCCCTGCAGGTACAGCAGCCAGGGCAGGTCGCCGGCGGCTGCCACTTCGGGGTCTGAGTACTCGCGGGCAAAGACGGTGATCTGCTCGCCGCCGGGCACGGAGTGGTCCAGGGGGACGGTGAACCGGTGCTCCACCACGCGCATGCCGCGGATGTTCAGCGGCTCCGAGGCAGTGTGCGGGACGCTCATGCTGCTCCGGGGGTGCCGAAGTCCTCCAGTGCTTCACCGGTCAGGCGGTAGGTGGTCCACTCATCCATCGGCTGCGCGCCGAGGGACTTGTAGAACAGGATGGAGGGTTCGTTCCAGTTCAGGACGGTCCATTCAACGCGGGCGTAGCCGCGCTCGACGGCGGTCTGCGCCAGGGCGCGCAGCAGCGCCTTGCCGTAGCCGCGTCCGCGCGCCCCGGGGCGGACGTAGAGGTCTTCCAGCCAGATGCCGTGCACACCTTCCCAGGTGGAGTAGTTCAGGAACCAGAGGGCAAAGCCCTGAATGGTGCCTTCCTCCTCCAGCACGTGTGCGAAGACGGCGGGGTGCTCGGCGAAGAGGTGCTGCTCCAGCGCCTGCGGGGTGTTCCGGACGGCGTCCGGTTCCTTCTCGTAGACCGCCAGCTCATGAATAAGCTCAAGGATTACCGGAACATCGTCTCTGCGTGCAGCTCGAATTTGCATGGCTTCCAGCCTAGTCCAGCCGTCCGGCGTGAATCACGCGGATGACGGGTGTGCCGGCTTCATCGGAGGCGGCGAGGTCCACTTCGGCGTTGATGCCCCAGTCCAGGTGCCCGGCCGGGTCCTTGAAGATCTGCCGCACCTCCCATTTGCCGGGCAGTTCCTTGATGATCAGCAGCGATGGGCCGCGGGCGTCGGGGCCGTCGTCAATGTCGTCGTGTTCTTCGAAGTATGCGTCCAGTACATCTGCCCACCGGTCGGCGTCCCAGCCCGCACCGCCGTCCAGGGCGCCCAGTGCGGCGTCGTCCTCGTCAGCAAAAAGCTTCACCCGCTGGAACATCTCGTTGCGGACCATCACGCGGAAGGCCCGGGTATTGCCGGTGAGCTTTTCCGGTGCCGGCGGCAGGACCGGTTCGCTGCCCGCAGACGAATCGATTCCTGCGGCCAGTTCCTCCCATTCGTCCAGCAGGGAGGAGTCGGTCTGGCGCACCAGCTCGCCCAGCCATTCGATGATGTCGGAGAGGTCTTCGCGCAGCCGTTCCGGGGGGACCGTGTGCAGCAGGGCCTTGTAGGTGTCGGAGAGGTAGCGCAGCAGCACACCCTCGGAGCGCGCCAGCGAGTAGAAGGCCACATACTCGCCGAAGCTCATGGCACGTTCGTACATGTCCCGGACAATCGACTTGGGGCTGAGTTCGAATTCGCCCAGCCACGGGGCACCGGAACGGTAGACCTCGAAGGACTGTTCCAGCAGCTCGGCCAGCGGCTGCGGATAGGTGACCTCTTCGAGCAGCGCCATCCGCTGCTCGTATTCGATGCCTTCGGACTTCATGGCCGCCACGGCTTCGCCGCGGGCCTTTTTCTCCTGGGCGGAGAGCACCTGGCGCGGCTTTTCCATGATCGCCTCGATCACCGAGACGACGTCCAGGGCATAGGACGGGCTTTCCGGGTCCAGGATTTCCAGGGACGCCATCGCGAACGGGGACAGCGGCTGGTTCAGGGCGAAGTTGGGCTGCAGGTGCACCTTCAGCCGGACGGTGCGGCCGTCGGCGTCCGGTTCGGGCAGCACCTCCACGATGCCCGCGGTTTTCAGCTCGCGGTAGATGCTCAGCGCCTTCTTCATCAGGGCCAGCTGTGAGGAGCGTGTCTCGTGGTTGCTGGTCAGCAGCTTCTTCGCTGCGGCGAACGGATCGCCCGGGCGTTCCAGCAGGTTCAGCAGCATGGAGTGGGTGATGTTGAAGCTGGAGGTCAGGGCTTCCGGGGTGCCGTCTACGAGTTTTTCAAAGGTGGGTTTGCCCCAGGACACAAAACCGGCCTGCGGCTTTTTCTTCACCACCTGGCGCAGCTTCTTCTGGTCGTCACCGAACTTTGCCTGCGCCTTGGCCATGGCCTTGGCGTTTTCGATCACGTGTTCCGGTGCCTGCACGACGACGGTCCCGGCCGTGTCGTAGCCTGCCCGGCCGGCACGTCCCGCGATCTGGTGGAATTCGCGGACCTTCAGCGGCCGGGTGCGGGTGCCGTCGTACTTTGACAGGGCGGTAATCAGCACCGTACGGATGGGGACGTTGATACCCACACCCAGCGTGTCGGTGCCGCAGATGACCTTCAGCAGCCCGGCCTGCGCCAGCTGTTCCACGAGGCGGCGGTACTTGGGCAGCATGCCGGCGTGGTGCACGCCGATGCCGTGGCGCACCAGCCGGTTGAGTGTTTTGCCGAACCCGGGCGCGAACCGGAACCCGGCGATCAGCTCGGCGATGCGGTCCTTTTCCTCACGGGTGCAGACGTTGATGCTCATCAGCGCCTGGGCCCGGTCGATCGCTTCGATCTGGGAGAAGTGCACCACGTAGACGGGGACCTGTTTGGTGGCCAGCAGCTCTTCCAGGGATTCCTGGATGGGCGTTTCCACGTAGTAGTAGTGCAGGGGGATGGGCCGCTGCACGGAGGAGACCGTGACGGTGTCCCGGTTGGTGAGCTCGCTGAGTTCGTTGGCGATGCGGGTCATGTCGCCCAGGGTGGCGGACATCAGCAGGAACTGTGCCTGCGGCAGTTCCAGCAGCGGCACCTGCCAGGCCCAGCCGCGCTGCGGATCGGAGTAGAAGTGGAACTCGTCCATGATGACCGTGCCCAGGTCAGCGTCCGCGCCTTCGCGCAGGGCGATGTTGGCCAGGATCTCCGCGGTGCAGCAGATAATCGGGGCGTCCTTGTTCACTGAGGAGTCACCGGTCACCATGCCCACGTTCTCGGCCCCGAAAATGTCGCAGAGGGCAAAGAACTTCTCTGAGACCAGGGCCTTGATGGGTGCGGTGTAGTAGCTGCGCTCATCCAGGGCCATGGCGTAGTAGTGCGCGGCGATTGCCACCATCGACTTGCCCGAACCGGTGGGTGTGGCCAGGATTACGTTGTTTCCGGTGACCAGCTCCATTACTGCCTCGTCCTGGGCAGGGTAGAGGGACATCCCGCGGCCTTCCACCCACTCAAGGAAGGAGGTGTAGACCTCGTCGGGGTCGATGGTTGTGGTTCCGGCGGCGGCAGCAGGCAGCTGATCAAGTAGTTTCATCTCACCTACCAGCCTAGCCCGGCAGCAAAAATCACCGATATTGCCTCCAGGGGAGCGTATGACGGCGCTGCTAGGCTCGCGGGCATGAAATGGGATCCCGAGCGCTACATCCAGTTCGCGGACCACCGCGACAGGCCGTTCTTCGACCTCGCCGCCCGGATCGGAGCCGGAGAACCGGTCAGGGACCCGGCCTGGGTCGCCGACCTGGGCTGCGGGACTGGGGCGCTCACTGCGGTACTGGCCGAACGCTGGCCGGGGAGCCCGGTAACCGGCATCGACTCCTCAGAAGACATGATCCGTGAAGCGAAGTCCCGCTCCGGGAACAACCTCAGCTTCACCCAAGGGCACATACAGGACTGGGAGCCTGCGCCAGGAGCCGGTGTCCTGCTCTCCAACGCCGCCCTGCAGTGGGTGCCGGGCCACGAGGAACTGCTCGCCCGGTGGGCCAGGGCACTCGTCTCCGGCTCCTGGATCGCTGTACAGGTACCGGGGAACTTTGGAGCCCCGTCCCACGCCCTCATGCGGGAACTGGCCGGCAGCCCGCGGTATGCCCGGGCGCTCGCAGGCGTTCTACGGGGTACCGATTCCGTGGCAGAGCCCGAGGAATATCTGGAGCTGCTGCTGAACGCCGGATTCGACGCCGATGTCTGGGAAACCAGCTACTCGCAGGTCCTCACCGGCCCGGACCCCGTGCTTGACTGGGTGCGCGGCACCGCCCTGCGTCCCGTCATGGCAGCCCTGGATCCGGAAGAATACCCGGCATTCGAATCCGCGTACGGTGCACTGCTGCGGGAGGCGTATCCACCAAAGCCGTGGGGAACCGTGATGCCGTTCCGCCGGATCTTTATGGTGGCGCACAAGCCGTAGGGGACCGGTGCTACCAGCCGCGTTCCTTCCATTCGGCCAGGTGCGGCCGCTCCGCGCCGAGTGTGGTTCCGGCGCCGTGCCCGGGGTGGACCAGGGTGTCATCCGGGAACTGTTCGAATATACGTTCGACTACATCGTTGTAGAGGGCGTTGAAGCGGTCGGGATCCTTCTGGGTGTTGCCCACCCCGCCGGGGAAGAGGGAATCGCCGGTAAACAGGTGGGCCGGACCCTCGGGATCCCGGTAAACCAGGGCAACGGAGCCGGGGGTGTGGCCGCGCAGGGCAATGACTTCCAGGTCAAACCCGTCAAAGTCGAGCACATCCCCATGGGAGAGCGGGACGTCCGTGGGCACCTCGATGTCCGCGGTGTCCGGAGCTCCCGCAGCAGTGCGTGCGCCGGTGGCTGCCTTGGCTTCAGCGAGCGCCCGCACATGGTCCCAGTGGCTGTGCGTCGTGATGATCATCTGCACCGACGCCTCGCCCGAGCCGCCGTAGAGGTCCGCCGCAGCGGCGTCGAGCAGTTCCTGAATGCGCGGGAAATCATCTGCGGCATCAATGAGGACCTGCGCCCCGGAGTTCTTGGCCGTCAGGACGTAGACATTGTTGTCCATGGAGCCGACGGAGGCACTGCGTATCGAAACGTTCCTGGTATCCAGCATGGCGCCAGTCTAAACGGCGGCAGCTTCCCACCGCAGGGCATCAGCGCTGCGTGTCCGGTGATCCCTTGCCGCCGGGCCGTGCCCGGCGTACGTTCAGATGGTGCCGGAACGCCCCGGCAGTTCCGGGAGGATACGTGCTTCTTCGGCTCGTTCGCGAAAACCTGGCCCCGTACAAAGGTGCGGTCGCCGCCGTCGTAATCCTGCAGTTCCTGCAGACCGCCGCCACCTTGTTCCTACCCACCCTCAATGCCGACATCATTGACCAGGGCGTAGTGAAGGGGGACACGGCCACCATTATGAACATCGGCGCCTGGATGCTGGCTGTCACGGCGGCACAGGTGGTGTGTTCCGTTGCCGCCACCTATTACGCTGCCCGCACCGCCATGCGCGTTGGACGGAACGTGCGCCGTTCCCTGTTCACCAACGTGGAGACCTTCTCCGGGCGGGAGATAGGCCTCTTTGGTGCGCCGTCGCTCATCACCCGGACCACCAATGACGTACAGCAGGTGCAGATGTCCCTGCTGCTGACCATGACCATGATGGTGTCCGCTCCCATCATGGGTGTGGGCGGGGTGCTGCTGGCCCTGAACCAGGACATCCCGCTCTCCGGGATCCTGCTGCTGATCCTCCCGGTCCTGGTCATCATCATCGGGCTGGTGCTGCGCCGGCTGGTTCCGCTCTTCCGCAGGGCACAGAAACAGATTGACCGGGTCAACGGCGTCCTGCGCGAACAGATCATGGGAATCGCCGTCATCCGCGCCTTCGTGCGCGAACGCACCGAGAAGCAGCGGTTCGACGGCGCCAACCAGGACCTCACCGGCACGCAGCTGAGGGTCAGCCAGTATCTGGCGCTGCTGTTCCCGGCCACCATGCTCGTGGCGAACCTGGCAACGGTCGCCGTGGTCTGGCTGGGAGCCTTCCGCATCGACGCGGGGCAGATGCAGATCGGCGCCCTCACGGCGTTCATCGCCTACATCATGCAGATCCTCATGGCCGTGATGATGTCCATGTTCATGATCATGATGCTGCCGCGGGCCGCCGTCTGCGCGGAACGGATCTACGAGGTGCTGGATACCCGTACCAGCGTCCGGGACGCCCCGGATGCCAGCGAGCTGGTGTACGACGGCGGCCGGCTCGTCTTTACGGGGGTGGGGTTCACTTATCCCGGTGCCGAGGATCCGGTTCTCCGGGACATCAGCTTCGAAGCCGAGCCCGGACAGACCACCGCCATCATCGGCTCCACGGGGGCAGGGAAGTCCACGCTGCTGAACCTGGTGCCGCGGCTGCTGGATCCAACCGGGGGAAGCATCAGCATTGACGGGCAGGACACGGCCGGGGTCACCCTGCACTCCCTGCGCTCCGGCATCGGGCTGGTGCCGCAGCGTGCCCATCTCTTCTCCGGCACCATTGCCTCCAACCTGCGTTTCGGCAAGCCCGCCGCCACGGATGAGGAACTGTGGGAAGCGCTGGAGATTGCCCAGGCTGCCGACTTTGTCCGGGCCGCAGAGGGCGGGCTGGACCATGAAGTGGAGCAGGGCGGCGGCAACTTCTCCGGCGGACAGCGCCAGCGGCTGGCCATTGCCAGGGCACTGGTGGTCCAGCCGGACATCTACCTCTTCGATGACAGTTTCTCCGCACTGGACTTCACCACGGACGCCCGCCTCCGGGCAGCCCTGAAACAGCGCACTGCGCACGCCACGGTGATAGTGGTGGCCCAGCGGGTCAACACCATTACCGACGCGGGACGGATCATCGTCCTGGAGGAAGGGCGGATCGCCGGAATAGGCACACATGCCGAGCTGCTTGAATCCAACACCGCCTACCGCGAGATCGTCTCCTCGCAGTACACCCCGGAGGAGGCACGGTGAGCATGCACGGGCGCGGGGCTCCGGCAGCAAAGCCCGCCAGCTTCAAGGCCGCCACGGCACGCCTGCTGAGGCTGCTGTCACCGGACACCTGGCGCGTTGCAGCGGTACTGCTCTTTGGTGTTGTCTCCGTGGCGCTCGCAGTCACCGCTCCGAAAGTCCTGGGCGATGCCACCAACGTGATCTTCGACGGCGTGATCGGCGCTTCCCTGGCTCCGGGGGTCTCCAAGGCGGACCAGGTGGAGGCTTTGCGGGCTGCGGGGGAGACCCAGCTGGCAGACATGCTCGCCGCCATGGACGCGGTGCCTGGTGAGGGGATCAACTTCTCCTCGCTGGGCATGCTGCTGACGGCAGTGCTGGCCATCTACCTGGCCTCCTTCTTCTTCGGCTGGGCACAGGCGCGGGTAACGGCGCGGATTGTGCAGAACGCCATGTACCGCCTGCGCCGGGAGGTGGATGCCAAACTGTTCCGGCTGCCCATGTCCCATTTCCAGCAGCAGTCCCGCGGAGATGTCCTGAGCCGGGTCACCAATGACATCGACAATCTCGCCCAGACCCTTTCGCAGAGCATCACCCAGGTCATCACGTCGGTGCTGACGATTGTGGGGGTACTGGGCATGATGCTCTGGATCTCCCCGCTGCTGGCCCTGATCGCCGTGCTCACCGTCCCCGTCTCGGCGCTGGTGACGGTCCTGATCGCCAGGCGCTCGCAGGTGCAGTTCAAGGCACAGTGGAAGACCACCGGAGAGGTGAACGGCTACATCGAGGAGATGTTCACCGGCCAGGACGCGGTATTGGCCTTCGGCCAGCAGGAACGTGTGGTGGAAGGCTTCCATCCGGGCAACGAACGGCTCTATGAATCGTCTTCCCGGGCCCAGTTCGTTTCCGGCGTCATCATGCCCACCATGACCTTCATTGCGAACCTGAACTATGTGGCAGTTGCCGTCGTGGGCGGCATCCAGGTCGCCGGCGGCGCCCTGTCCATCGGTGGAGTGCAGGCGTTCGTGCAGTACAGCCGGCAGTTCAGCCAGCCGCTGGGCCAGCTCGGCGGACTGATCAACATGCTCCAGTCGGGCCTTGCCTCCGCGGAACGCGTCTTCGCCCTGCTCGACGCGAAGGAAATCGAACCCGACCCCAGGGATCCGGTGCGGCTGGGCCGGGTGCGGGGCGACGTCGCCTTCCGCCACGTCAGTTTCTCCTACTCGCCGCACTCACCGCTGATCCAGGACCTTTCCTTCGAGGCGAAACCCGGCCAGACCGTGGCCATCGTCGGGCCCACCGGAGCAGGGAAGACCACCCTGGTGAACCTGCTGATGCGTTTCTACGATGTGGACTCCGGGGAAATCCTGCTGGACGGCGTCAACACCATGACCATGACCCGCGACGACGTCCGCCGCAGCATCGGCATGGTCCTCCAGGACGCCTGGCTCTTCGAAGGCACCGTGCGGGAGAACCTGGCCTACGGGGCTCCCGACGCAACGGACGAACAGATAGTCGAGGCAGCGAAGGCCACACACGTGGACCACTTTGTCCGGTCCCTTCCGGAGGGCTATGACACCGTCCTGAGCGCCGACGGCGGGTCACTGAGCCAGGGGCAGCGCCAGCTCATCACCATTGCCCGCGCCTGGCTGGCCAACCCGTCCATTCTGGTCCTGGACGAAGCCACCAGTTCGGTGGACACACGTACGGAAGTTGCCATCCGGCTGGCCATGGGAGCGCTGCGCGAGGCGCGCACCAGCTTTGTCATCGCCCACCGGCTCTCCACCATCCGCGATGCCGACGTCATCCTGGCGGTGCGGGACGGCCGGATCGTGGAGCAGGGGACCCATGAGGCGCTCCTGGACGCGGGCGGATTCTATGCCCAGCTCTACCAGTCCCAGTTCAGCGAACCTGCTGCCGGCGCAGACGCCGCCGAATAGCGCCGCCGTCCCGGCGTACGCGCCCGGTCCGTGGCAAGATGGATTCCGAACCGGCCGCACACGCGTTCGGGCAGCAGGGACTAAGAAAGCGGTGGCATGGACGACGGCGTGCTCTCCTGGGTACGGATCGATGCGGCTAGTTCGGTGCCCCCGTTTGAGCAGCTCCGGCTGCAGATCCTCGACGCCGCAAATGACGGCACCCTACCGGTGGGAACCCGGCTGCCTCCGGTGCGTGCCCTGGCCGCACGGCTGGGTCTGGCGGTCAACACCGTAGCCCGCGCCTACCGCGAACTTGAGCAGGCCGAAGTTGTGACCACCCGTTCCCGGGCAGGCACCGTCGTGGCCGCTGCGGGAGACAACGGACGGCGGCGCGTCGCTGAAGCCGCCCGGGTTTTCGCCGAAACGGTCCGGGCCAACGGCGTGGACCACAGCGATGCAGTGGCCTACGTCCAGGCGGCCCTACGCCAGCGGTGAACACACCCGCCCTCGAATACGTCTTCGAATTGGCTTTGATCTAGAGTGGAAAGCGTGTCTACCGCGACTTCACTGACTTCTGGCCAGAATCCCCATACCGCCGGCGATCTTTCCCGCCTCGTGGTCAAGGGTGCAAGGGAACACAACCTGCAGAACGTGGACCTTGACCTTCCGCGCGACGCCATGATTGTCTTCACCGGGCTTTCCGGCTCCGGGAAGTCCTCCCTGGCATTCGACACGATCTTTGCCGAAGGCCAGCGGCGCTACGTTGAATCCCTGTCCTCCTACGCCCGGATGTTCCTGGGCCAGGTGGACAAGCCCGACGTCGACTTCATCGAAGGCCTGTCCCCGGCAGTCTCCATCGACCAGAAGTCCACCAGCCGGAACCCGCGCTCCACGGTCGGCACCATTACCGAAATCCACGACTACATGCGCCTGCTCTGGGCGCGCGTGGGCACCCCCTTCTGCCCGGTCTGCGGCGAGCCGGTCAGCCGGCAGACCCCGCAGCAGATCACCGACCAGCTGCTCGAACTCGAAGAGGGCACGCGGTACCAGATCCTGGCGCCGGTCGTGCGCGGACGCAAGGGCGAATTCGTCGACCTGTTCAAGGACCTCGCAGCCAAGGGCTACTCCCGCGCCAAGGTGGACGGCAAGACCGTCCAGCTCTCCGATCCGCCCAAGCTCGGCAAGCAGTACAAGCACACCATCGAAGTGGTCATCGACCGCCTGGTAGCCAAGGACGGCATCCGCCAGCGGCTCACAGACTCGGTGGAAACCGCCCTGGGGCTGGCCGACGGCCGCGTCCTGGCAGACTTCGTTGACTTGCCCGAGGACAGCCCTGAGCGGACCAGGAGCTTCTCCGAACACCTGGCCTGCCCGAACGAGCACCCGCTGGCAATCGATGAGATCGAGCCGCGGTCCTTCTCCTTCAACAACCCGTTCGGCGCCTGCCCCGTCTGCACCGGAATCGGCTCCCGGCTGGAGGTGGACGAGGAGCTGGTGGTTCCCAACCCGAACCTCAGCCTCGCCGCCGGCGCCATTGCGCCGTGGTCCATGGGCACCGCCACCACCGAGTACTGGAACCGCCTGCTGGCTGGCCTTGCCAAGGACATGGGCTTCTCCATGGACGTTCCCTGGAAGAAGCTGCCGGCCAAGGCCCGCGAGGCCGTACTGCACGGCAAGGACCACAAGGTAGTGGTCCAGTACCGCAACCGCTTCGGCCGGGAACGGAAGTACACCACCGGCTTCGAAGGCGTCATCGGCTACATCAAGCGCAAGCACCAGGAGACCGAGTCCGAGAGCTCCCGGGACCGGTACGAGGAGTACATGCGGGAAATCGCGTGCCCCGAGTGCGGCGGCGCCCGGCTGAACCCTGCGTCCCTGTCGGTGCTGATCAACAAGCGCAACATCGCCGAAGCCAGCGCCATGCCGCTGCGCGAGGCAGCTGCCTTCTTCGAGAACCTCGAACTGACGGACCGTGAGGCCAAGATCGGCGAGCAGGTCCTCAAGGAGATCAAGGCCCGCCTGACCTTCCTGCTCGACGTCGGCCTGGAATACCTCTCCCTGGACCGTCCGGCTGCAACGCTCTCCGGCGGCGAAGCCCAGCGCATCCGCCTGGCCACCCAGATCGGTTCCGGCCTGGTGGGTGTGCTGTACGTCCTGGACGAACCCTCGATCGGCCTGCACCAGCGGGACAACCGCCGGCTGATCGAAACCCTGGCCCGGCTGCGCAACCTCGGCAACACGCTGATTGTGGTGGAGCACGACGAGGACACCATCCATGAAGCCGACTGGATTGTCGACGTCGGACCCGGGGCGGGGGAGAAGGGCGGCGAGATCGTCCACTCCGGGCCCTTGTCCGAGCTGCTCACCAACACGCGTTCGGTGACCGGCGACTACCTCTCCGGCCGGCGGAAGATCGAAATCCCCGCCAAGCGGCGCAAGGTGGACAAGTCACGGCAGCTGAAGATTGTGGGCGCACGCGAGAACAACCTGCGCAACATCGACGTAAGCGTGCCGCTGGGCGTCTTTACGGCGGTCACGGGCGTGTCCGGCTCCGGCAAGTCCACGCTGATCAATGACATCCTGTACCGCGTCCTGGCCAGCAAGCTCAACGGTGCGAAGCACGTTGCCGGCCGGCACACCCGGGTGGACGGCCTGGAACACCTGGACAAGGTCATCCACGTGGACCAGAGCCCCATCGGCCGTACGCCGCGCTCCAACGCGGCGACCTACACGGGCGTCTTCGACCACATCCGCAAGCTCTTCGCCGAGACCACGGAGGCGAAGGTACGCGGCTACCTCCCCGGCCGCTTCTCCTTCAACGTCAAGGGCGGGCGCTGCGAAGCCTGCCACGGTGACGGCACCCTGAAGATCGAGATGAACTTCCTCCCGGACGTCTACGTGCCCTGCGAAGTCTGCCACGGTGCGCGGTTCAACCGGGAAACCCTTGAGGTCCACTACAAGGGCAAGAACATTGCCGAGATCCTGGACATGCCGATCGCTGAGGCCGCCGAGTTCTTCGCGGCCTTTGCGCCGATTGCCCGGCACCTGAACACACTGGTGGACGTCGGACTTGGCTACGTGCGCCTGGGCCAGCCGGCCACTACGCTCTCCGGCGGCGAAGCCCAACGGGTAAAGCTCGCGGCCGAGCTGCAGAAGCGGTCCAACGGCCGCAGCGTCTACGTCCTCGATGAGCCGACCACTGGCCTGCACTTCGAAGACGTTCGCAAGCTGCTGCTGGTGCTGCAGGGGCTCGTGGAGAAGGGCAATACCGTGATCACCATCGAGCACAACCTGGACGTCATCAAAAGTGCAGACTGGATCATCGATCTGGGGCCCGACGGCGGTACCGGCGGCGGCATGGTTGTTGCCCAGGGAACCCCGGAGAAGGTCGCCAAGTCACCGGACAGCCACACCGGCAGGTTCCTGGCCGAGATCCTCGGCTAGGGCGCGACGGTTCGTCCGGCAAATCCGGCAGACATATTCTCCGGCGGTAATACGTTTTTACGCTGGCTGGGTTCTCTGTGCGAAACTTGCCCGGTGACGAATTCAAGGCTCCTGGTCCTCTTTGATCTGGACGGCACCCTCGTGGACCCCGCCGGCAGCATCACCGGAGGCATCGCAGCCGCCCTGGCCGCCTCCGGACTTCCGGTTCCGCCGGCCACGGACCTGCAGGCAATGGTCGGACCGGCGCTGAAGGACTCACTGACCGGTATTGCCGGTGTGCCCGCCGAGCAGCTTGAAACCGTGATTGCCAGTTACCGCCGGACCTACCGGGAAACCGGCATGGCAGCCAGCAGGCCCTACCCCGGCATTGCCGACACTGTCCGGAGGCTGCGGGCGGACGGCGCCCTGGTGGCCGTTGCTACCCAGAAGCCTGAACCGATTGCCCGTGAACTGCTCGCCGTCCAGGGCCTGGACACCCTGTTTGATTCCATCCACGGATCCCCGGCTGATGAACGCCAGGCAGCCTCGGACGGCAAGGTCTCAATCGTCCGGGCCGCTCTGGCTGAGCACAACGGCCGGTATTCCGCAGCCGTGATGATCGGTGACCGTTCCCACGACGTGCACGGCGCCGCAGCCAACGGCATTCCCTGCATTGGCGTTGCCTGGGGCTTCGCTCAGGACGGTGAGCTTGAAGCGGCCGGTGCCGCCGCCGTCGTACAGTCAGCTGCGGAGCTTCCGGCCGCTGTCCACGCGGCCGCACATCCGGCAGGTGCCCATGGGCCTCTATAACCTCACCCGCTCCAGCACGCGGGGACTGATCTCCCTCTGCCGGCCCACCATCACCGGCCTTCAAAACGTTCCCACCAGCGGGCCGTTTATCGTGGCCGCCAACCACCTGTCCTTCCTGGACAGTGTGCTCATCCAAGCCCTGATGCCGCGCCGGGTCGGGTTCTTCGCCAAGGCGGAGTACTTCACCACTCCGGGCCTGAAGGGCGCTGCCATGCGCAACTTCTTTGAGAGCGTCGGGTCCATTCCGGTGGAGCGCGGGCAGCAGGCGGCCAGCGTGGCCGCCCTCAAGTCCCTCCTTGATGTCCTGGAAACCGGCGGCGGCATTGGCATCTATCCCGAAGGCACCAGGTCCCGTGACGGCCTGCTGTACCGCGGCCGCACGGGTGTGGGATGGCTCGCGCTGACCTCCGGTGCGCCAGTGGTTCCGGTGGGCCTGATCGGCACGGAACGCCTGCAACCGGCCGGCAAGAAATGGGTCAAGCCGCATTCCTTCACCATGAGCGTGGGGCGCCCGCTGTACTTCGCCAAGACCGGGCCGGCGCACGCCCTGCCGGAACGCCGCCGGGTCACTGACCAGGTCATGGACGCAATCGCCGAGCTCTCGGGCCAGGAACGTGCCGGCAGCTACAACCAGAACAAGCCCGACGGCGCCTAGCTCCGCCCGGCTCCCGCCGGCGGGGGGGGGGGGCGGGGCGGGCCGCCCCTCGCCCCCCCGGGCCCCGGGGGGCGGGGCTTGGGGGGGGGGGCGAACCCGGCCCCGGCTGCGGGAGGCGGGGCCGTAGGATGGAAAAGTGGCAGATCCAGCAACTTACCGGCCCCGGACGGGGGAAATCCCCACCGAACCCGGGGTGTACCGTTTCCGCGATGAACACCGGCGGGTCATCTATGTAGGCAAGGCCAAGAACCTCCGGTCCCGGCTGAACTCCTACTTCGCCAGCCCCCGGCAGCTGATGCCCAAGACCCGCGCCATGGTCTTCACCGCCACCAGCGTGGAATGGACGGTGGTGGGCACCGAGCTCGAAGCGCTGCAGCTCGAGTACACCTGGATCAAGGAATTCAATCCCCGGTTCAACATCATGTTCCGGGATGACAAGTCCTACCCCTACCTGGCGGTGACCATGGGGGAGAAGTACCCCCGGGCGCAGGTGATGCGCGGTGAACGCCGCAAGGACACCCGGTACTTCGGTCCGTTCTACCCCGCCAAGGCCATCCGCGAGACCCTGGATACGCTGCTGCGCGTCTTTCCGGTCCGCACCTGCAGTGCCGGCGTCTTCAAGCGTGCAGAACGCACCGGCCGCCCGTGTCTCCTGGGCTACATCGATAAGTGCTCCGCCCCCTGCGTCGGACGTATCAGCGCCGAAGACCACCGTGCGCTGGCCGCGGAGCTGTGCTCCTTTATGTCCGGTGAAGGCAAACGCTTCATCCACGACCTGGAGAAGCAGATGCAGGCCGCCGTCGCGGACCTTGACTATGAATCGGCCGCACGGCTGCGCGATGACATCGCAGCACTGAAGAAGGTCTTTGAGCGGAACACCGTGGTTCTGGCCGAAGATACCGATGCTGACATCTTTGGAATGGTCCAGGACGAGCTTGAGGCCTCTGTCCAGGTCTTCCACGTCCGCGGCGGCCGGATCCGCGGCCAGCGCGGCTGGGTGGTGGAGAAGGTGGAGGACATGGACACCGGTGAGATCGTGGAGCATCTGCTCCAGCAGGTCTACGGCGAAGCGTCCATGGCGGACAGCATTCCACGCCGCGTGCTGGTGCCGGTGCTGCCCGAGAACGCCGAGGAGCTCCAGGTCTGGCTCCGGGGGCTGCGGGGATCCAAGGTGAAGATTTCGGTTCCCCAGCGCGGGGACAAGAAATCCCTGATGGAAACGGTCACCCGCAACGCCGAAGACGCCATGCGGCTGCACAAGAGCCGCCGTGCCGGGGACCTCACCACGCGCTCGGCCGCGCTCTCCGAACTGCAGGAAGCCCTGGAACTGCCGGTTCCGCTGCTTCGCATCGAGTGCTACGACATCTCCCATGTCCAGGGCACCAACGTGGTGGCCTCCATGGTGGTAGCCGAGGACGGACTGATGAAAAAGTCCGACTACCGGCGCTTTTCCATCACCGGCGAGGCGGCGCGGGACGACACCGCGTCGATGTACGACGTCATCTCCCGGCGCTTCAAGCACTATCTTGCCGAGAACTTTGATCCTGCCGCGCAGGTGCCCGACGCCGAACCCGGATCCGGTCCGGAGGTACAGGAGCCTGGTACACCGGTGGCGGATACGCTCACGGCTGCCCCCAGGGCCAAGTTTGCCTACCCGCCCAATCTGGTGGTGGTCGACGGCGGCAAGCCCCAGGTCACGGCTGCTTCCCGCGCGCTGGAGGACCTGGGCATCACTGATGTGTACGTCGTGGGCCTGGCCAAGCGGCTTGAAGAAGTGTGGGTCCCGGAGAGTGACTTCCCGGTGATCCTGCCCCGATCCTCCCAGGCCCTGTTCCTGCTGCAGCGGATCCGCGACGAAGCACACCGCTTTGCCATCACCTTCCACCGCCAGAAGCGCGGAAAGTCCATGACGGCGTCGGTGCTGGACTCCGTGCCCGGCCTGGGTCCGGCCAAGCAGAAGGCCCTGCTGAAGCATTTCGGCTCTGTGCGCCGGCTGAAGCAGGCCGATGCCGCGCAGCTGCAGGAAGTCCCCGGAATCGGACCGTCGATGGCCGCCGCACTGCAGGCAGCGCTGGCAGACGCCGGTGCGGACTCGGCGCCGGCCGTGAACATGGCAACCGGCGAAATAGTTGAATCTTAGTTAGGCTGGGAAGGCCGGACTGCGGCGAATGCAGGCCGCTGCCCGGCTTACGGGGCCCTCGCGAGTGACGGGAACAAGGAAAAGATGACTGAAGTGGACGGGCTGCAAAGCGTCAAGCCTGCCGAGTCCGAGCTGCTTGTTGTCACCGGCATGTCCGGTGCCGGCCGCAGTACTGCTGCCAACGCACTGGAAGACCACGGCTGGTACGTAGTGGAGAACCTGCCGCCGCTGATGCTGGGCACCCTGACCGAGCTCGTCTCCCGGATGCCGCACTCGATCCCCAAGCTCGCCGTCGTTATGGATGTGCGCAGCAAGGGGCTCTTCCAGGACATCCGTGAGGCACTGAACAACCTGCGTGCCGCCGGCGTGACCTACCGGGTCCTCTTCTTGGATGCCTCCGACCAGACGCTGGTCCAGCGCTTCGAATCCGGCCGCCGGCCGCACCCGCTGCAGGGCGACGGCAGGATCCTTGACGGCATTGCCGCCGAACGCGATGTGGTGAAGGAACTGCGGGACGCCTCCGACATCATCATCGACACGTCCAAGCTCAACGTGCACGCCCTGGCCACGGCGATCACCGAACTCTTCACGGAGCAGGGGCCCATTGTGCTGCGGCTGAATGTCATGAGCTTCGGTTTCAAGTACGGGCTGCCGGTGGACGCGAACTTCGTGGCCGATGTCCGCTTTATTCCAAACCCGCACTGGGTTCCCCAGCTGCGCCCCCACACGGGACAGGACGCCGACGTCCGCGATTTCGTGCTGGGCGCCCACGGCACCGCTGACTTCCTCGACCGGTACGTCGAAGCGCTGGCACCGGTCATTGACGGATACCGCCGGGAAAACAAGCACTACGCCACCATCGCCGTCGGCTGCACGGGCGGCAAGCACCGCTCCGTGGCGGTCACGGAGGAGCTGGCCAAGCGGCTCGCCAAGCTCCCGCATGTGACTGTCAGCGCACACCACCGTGACCTGGGGCGGGAGTAAGTGGGGTTCCTGACCGGGCCCATCCCGGTTCTTCCCGACGGAACCAACCTGCCAACACCGAACGGAACCAAGCCTCCGGCCGTCGTCGCGCTTGGCGGCGGGCACGGGCTTTCGGCCACTCTCTCTGCCCTCCGCCTGCTCACCACCGATCTCACCGCAGTGGTCACGGTAGCGGATAACGGGGGCTCCTCCGGCCGGCTGCGCGAGGAACTCGATGTTCTGCCGCCCGGCGACCTCCGGATGGCGCTGGCTGCGCTCTGCGACGACACCGACTGGGGACGTACCTGGCGGGACGTTATGCAGCACCGTTTCCAGTCCAAGCGGGGTGTGGAAGGGTCACTGGATAACCATGCCCTCGGCAACCTGCTGATAGTGACGCTCTGGGAGCTGCTGGGGGATCCGGTGGCCGGCCTGCAGTGGGCCGGAGCGCTGCTTGGTGCCCGCGGCCAGGTCCTGCCGATGTCCACGCAGCCGCTGACCATCCAGGGTGATGTGCTGCGGCAGACCGAGACCGGACTGCGCCACGAGACGGTTACCGGGCAGGCCGAACTTGCCGTGGCCGGCACCAGCTCCAATGTGGTCAACGTCCGTCTGCTGCCCTCGGATGCTCCCGCCTGCCAGGACGCCATCACCGCCATTGAACGGGCGGACTGGGTGATCCTGGGGCCCGGTTCCTGGTACACCTCAGTCCTGCCGCACCTGCTGCTGCCGCAGATGCGCGACGCGCTGTGCGCCACGGGTGCCCGCCGCTGCCTGACCATGAACCTGCGCAATGAAACCAAAGAGACGGCGGGCATGAGCGCCATCGACCATCTGCATGCCATCCCGCGCTACCCGCCGGGCTTCAAGGTGGACGCAGTGCTGGCCGACCCGGCCGTCGTGGAGGACAAGGACTCCTTCACTGCCGCGGCCGCGGAAATGGGGGCCCGTGCCGTCTTCGGTAAGGTAGGGGCAGCGGCCCGGCGGCCGATCCATGATCCGCTGCGGCTGGCGGCCGCCTATCACGATATTTTCGGGGAAAACTAGGAGTGTTTTAGTGGCGCTGACTGCTGCAGTCAAAGAGGAACTTTCGCGCCTGAGCGTGAAGAAATCCTCGGTTCGTAAAGCCGAAGTATCGGCAATGCTGCGCTTTGCAGGGGGCCTGCACATCATCTCGGGCCGGATCGTGATCGAGGCGGAGGTGGACCTGGCCTCCACCGCGCGGCGGCTGCGTGCCGCCATAGCGGAGGTCTACGGCCATGCCAGCGACATTGTGGTGGTTTCCGGGTCCGGCCTGCGGCGGGGCAACCGGTACGTGGTCCGCGTGGTGAAGGACGGTGAATCCCTCGCCCGCCAGACCGGCCTGCTGGACGCCCGCGGGCGGCCTGTCCGCGGACTGCCGTCCGTCGTCGTCAACGGTTCTGCCGCCGACGCCGAGGCAGTCTGGCGCGGCGCGTTCCTGGTCCACGGTTCCCTCACCGAACCCGGCCGTTCCTCGTCCCTCGAAGTGACCTGTCCCGGACCGGAGGCCGCCCTGGCCCTGGTGGGCGCCGCCCGCCGCATCGGAATCCAGGCGAAGGCCCGGGAAGTACGCGGCGTGGACCGCGTGGTGATCCGCGACGGGGACACCATCGCCGCGCTCCTGACCCGCATGGGCGCCCATGACGCCCTGATGGTGTGGGAAGAGCGCCGGATGCGCAAGGAAGTACGCGCCACCGCCAACCGCCTGGCAAACTTCGACGACGCGAACCTGCGGCGATCGGCGCAGGCTGCCGTTGCTGCCGGCGCCCGTGTGGACCGTGCCCTGGAAATCCTCGGTGAAGATGTACCGGACCATCTGCGCTACGCCGGTGAACTGCGGGTGGCACACAAGCAGGCAAGCCTCGATGAACTGGGACGGCTGGCCGATCCGCCCATGACCAAGGACGCCATTGCCGGACGGATCCGCCGCCTGCTGGCCATGGCGGACAAGCGTGCTGCCGAACTGGGCATCCCCGGTACTGAAGCCAATGTGACCCCTGAAATGCTAGACCAGTAGGGTCTTGCATAGGATGGACTAAGCGTGCTGATTTATGCAGCACTATCAAACGTCCGGATGGACCCGCCATCCGGAAATATGGATCCGAGCATCAACGGAGGATTTTCGTGAACGAATACACACTGCCGGAACTGCCGTACGACTACGCAGCCCTTGAGCCCCACATCTCCGCACGCATCATGGAACTCCACCATGACAAGCACCACGCCACCTACGTCGCCGGCGCCAACACCGCACTGGCACAGATGGCTGAAGCCCGCGAAAAGGGCGAGTTCGGCAACATCCCGAAGCTCTCCAAGGACCTCGCCTTCCACCTCGGCGGACACACCAACCACTCCATCTTCTGGAACAACCTGTCCCCGGAAGGCGGCGACAAGCCGGTTGGCGAGCTGGCGGCAGCCATCGACGACTTCTTCGGATCCTTCGATGCCTTCCGCGGCCAGTTCACCGCAGCGGCCAACTCCCTGCAGGGTTCCGGCTGGGCCATCCTGGCCTACGAGCCCCTCGGCGGAAACCTTGTCATCGAGCAGCTCTACGATCAGCAGGGCAACATCCCCGTTGGCACCATCCCGCTGCTGATGCTGGACATGTGGGAGCACGCCTTCTACCTGGACTACGTCAACGTCAAGGCCGACTACGTCAAGGCTTTCTGGAACATCGTCAACTGGGCCGACGTCGCAGCCCGCTTCGACGCTGCACGCACCGGCGCAGCCGGGCTGATCCTGCCCGCGTAACACGCCTTAATTGCGTCCACGACGCCGATTATCAGGTGCCGCCGGTCACACGCCGGCGGCACCTGCGCGTAAGATGAAGCAACGGCTCATGCAGTGCCTGACCGGCAATCCGTGCGCTGATGCAGGTCCGGAATGCGCCGCTCCTGTGAAGTCAACTGAAGTGGCCTTTTACCACTGAGGTCACTGATTCTCGAACGACCGCTATCAAGGAGAGAAGAAAAGTGACTACTCGTGTTGGAATCAACGGATTCGGGCGTATCGGACGCAACTACTTTCGGGCAGCACTCGAGCAGAACGCGGACCTGGACATTGTCGCAGTCAATGACCTGACCAGTCCCGAGGCCCTCGCCCATCTGCTCAAGTACGACTCCATCACCGGGCGCATCGGCGAAAGCGTCGAGGTACAGGACGGCAACCTTGTTGTCGGCGGCAAGACCATTCGGGTTCTCGCCGAGCGGGACCCGTCCAACCTGCCCTGGAAAGACATGGGCGTGGACATTGTCATTGAGTCCACCGGATTCTTCACCAAGGCGGATGACGCACGCAAGCACATCGACGCCGGGGCCAAGAAAGTCCTGATCTCCGCTCCGGGCAAGGGAGCGGACCGCACGATCGTCATGGGCGTGAACGACTCCGAGTACGACCCGGCAACTGACAGCATCGTCTCCAACGCCTCCTGCACCACCAACTGCCTGGCACCGCTGGCCAAGGTCATCCATGATGCGTTTGGCATTGAGCGCGGCCTGATGACCACGGTGCACGCCTATACGGCGGACCAGAACCTGCAGGACGGCCCGCACCGGGACCTGCGCCGGGCCCGCGCCGCAGCGCTGAACATTGTTCCCACCACCACCGGCGCCGCCAAGGCAATCGGCCTGGTCATTCCCGAACTCGACGGAAAGCTGGACGGCTTCGCCCTCCGTGTCCCAGTTCCCACCGGGTCCGTCACGGACCTGACCGTCACCCTGGCGCGCGAGGCCGGCGTCGAGGAAATCAACGACGCGTACAAGGCCGCCAGCGAGGGGAACCTTAACGGATACCTGCGCTATTCCGACGAACCAATCGTCTCCTCCGACATCGTGACCGACCCTTCGTCCTGCATCTTCGATGCCCCGCTCACCCGGGTGATGGGCAATGAGGTCAAGGTTGTTGGCTGGTACGACAACGAATGGGGCTACTCCTGCCGGCTGGTGGACCTCACCACGCTCGTAGCCTCGAAGCTCTAGGACCCCCGCCCGAACGGCTAAGAAACAAAGGTTGACATGACAATCAAGACACTCGACGAACTGATCAGCGACGGCGTTGACAACAGGTACGTTCTGGTCCGCTCCGACCTGAACGTGCCCCTGGATGACGGGCGCGTTACCGACGATGGCCGGATCCGTGCCTCCATTCCCACGCTGCAGCTGCTGGTTGAGCACGGTGCCAAGGTAATCGTCATGGCACACCTGGGCCGCCCCAAGGGCAAGCCGGATGAGAAGTACAACCTCCGCCCCGCCGCGGACCGGCTGGATGAACTCGCTCCGTTTGCCGTTGAATTCGCAGAGGACGTCGTGGGTTCCAGTGCCAGGGAGCTGGCGGGTTCGCTGGCTTCCGGCAGCGTGCTGGTGCTGCAGAACATCCGCTTCGACCCCCGGGAGACGTCCAAGGACGACGCGCAGCGGCAGGAGCTGGCGCGCGAGCTGGCTTCCCTGACCGGTGGCAGCGGAGCGTTCGTTGACGATGCCTTCGGCGCGGTTCACCGCAGGCATGCCAGCGTCTACGACATCGCCGAAGCCCTCCCCGCCTATGAGGGCAACCTGGTCCGCAACGAGCTGGAGGTCCTCTCCCGCCTTACCCAGGATCCCGAGAAGCCGTACGTGGTGGTCCTGGGCGGCTCCAAGGTCTCCGACAAGCTGGCCGTCATCGAGAACCTGATGACCCGCGCCGACTACCTGCTGGTGGGCGGCGGGATGGTCTTCACCTTCCTCGCGGCCCAGGGCCACAAGGTGGGGGCTTCCCTGCTGGAAGAGGACCAGATCGAGACCGTCAGGAATTATCTGGCGCGCGCCAAGGACGTCGGCTGCGAATTCGTCCTGCCCACCGACATTGTGGTGGCAGACAAGTTCGCCGCCGACGCCGGGCACCAGGTTGTTCCGGCCGATGCGATGGAAGACAGCCAGTTCGGCGCGTCCGGAATTGGCCTGGACATCGGACCCGCTTCCGGCGCGGCCTTCGCCGACCGCATCCGCTCGGGCAAAACCGTCTTCTGGAACGGCCCGATGGGTGTTTTCGAGTTCGATGCCTTTGCAGGCGGCACCCGGGCAGTAGCGGAAGGCCTGAAGGAGTGCACCGGACTTACGGTGGTCGGCGGCGGAGATTCCGCCGCCGCCGTGCGGAAACTTGGTTTCTCCGACAGCGACTTTTCGCATATCTCCACCGGCGGCGGGGCGAGCCTGGAGTATCTTGAAGGCAAGGAACTTCCGGGGATCGCCGTCCTCGACAAGTAGGCCGCGAACGGGTCCGCCGGAGCTGCTCCGGCGGCCCCGTCTGCGTGTCCGCGAAACTTTATCCAAACCACAACGAAACCGGAGCAGAGATGACCACCTCGACCAACGGCAAGTATGACCGCACACCGCTGATCGCGGGCAACTGGAAAATGAACATGGACCACGTCCAGGGCATCACGCTGCTGCAGAAGCTGGCGTGGACCCTGAGCGATGCCCGGCATGACTACAGCCGGGTCGAGGTAGTGGTTTTCCCTCCGTTCACCGACCTGCGCAGCACCCAGACCCTGGTTCAGGGCGACAAGCTGAAGATCGGCTACGGAGCCCAGGACCTTTCCCCGGAGGACTCCGGCGCCTACACGGGTGACATTTCCGGGCAGTTCCTCTCCAAGCTCGGCTGCAGCTATGTGCTGGTGGGTCACAGTGAGCGCCGCAGTGTCCACGGGGAAAGCGATGAGCTCCTCAACGCCAAGCTCAAGGCAGCGTTCCGCAACGGCCTGACTCCCATCCTGTGCGTCGGGGAAGGCCTCGCCGAGCGGCAGGCCGGCGAGCACCTGCTCCACACCCTCCGGCAGGTCCGCAACGACCTCGTGGGGCTCTCCGCGGAGGAAGTCTCCAAGCTTGTCATTGCCTACGAACCCGTTTGGGCCATCGGCACGGGCGAGGTAGCCGGCCCGGATGATGCCCAGGAAATGTGCAGCACCATCCGCACCGAACTGGCAGACCTGTACGACGACGCCGTCGCTGCGAAGGTGCGCCTGCTCTACGGCGGTTCGGTCAAGGCCGCCAACGCTGCCAGCATCCTCAAGGAACGCGATGTGGACGGCGTGCTGGTGGGCGGGGCGAGTTTGGATGTTGCCGAATTTGCTAATATTGTCAGGTTTGAAGAACATCTGGTGACCGACTGA
The DNA here is from genome assembly GCF_049311025.1 of Arthrobacter sp. 3Tela_A. Classification (NCBI taxonomy): domain Bacteria; kingdom Bacillati; phylum Actinomycetota; class Actinomycetes; order Micrococcales; family Micrococcaceae; genus Arthrobacter; species Arthrobacter sp. 3Tela_A. The sequence goes on along the minus strand of NZ_JAXIOM010000002.1, from coordinate 73,535 downwards.
CCTGCACAGCGGCAAGGTCTCCAATCTCATGTGTCACCCGTGAAAGGCCGTAAGTGGAAATTCTGAAGATCATCCTGCTTGTCCTGCTGGGGCTGAGCAGTCTGTTGCTGACCCTCCTGATCCTCCTGCACAAGGGACGTGGCGGCGGCATGTCGGATATGTTCGGCGGCGGCATGAGCACCAGCATGGGTTCCTCCGGCGTCGCTGAGAAGAACCTCAACCGCTTTACCGTGATCCTCGGTATCTCCTGGGGCCTGATCATTGTTGCCCTGGGGCTCATCCAGCGGTTCTCCGGCGAATCGTAGATCCGCCGGCAGGCGCACAAACCAAGACGTAAAAGGAAGGCCCCGGTCGCTGGACCGGGGCCTTCCTTATGGTGTGTGCTGTTTCCTGAGCCGCAGGAGGGAAGCTAGCTGCCGGCTTCTTCTGTTTCCTGCTCTTCGAGCAGCCGGCCGGGCAGCTGCGACGCAGCGGCCTGGTCAATCAGCCAGCGGGTTTTGAGCTGGCCCCGCGGACCTGCGGCAGGTACCTGGACCGGGCCCGCCCCGGCCAGGGCCAGTCCCACTGCACCGGCCTTGTCTTCGCCGGACACCGTCAGCCAGACTTCCTCGGCACTGTTGATGGCTTCGAGGGTAAGCGACACCCGCTCGGGCGGAGGCTTGGGGGAGTTCCTTACGGCGACCGTGGTCTGGCCCGTGGTGCGGATGCCGGCCATCTCCGGGAAGAGCGAGGCCACATGGGCATCCGGTCCCACACCAAGCAGCAGCACGTCAAAGCGCGGGAGGCGGGGATCCGCGGCCTCGAAGCCCTCTGCCAGGACCTCGGCTTCCGCGGCGCCGGCCAGCTCGGCGGCGTACGCGTCTGCCGCTTCTTCCACGGTGGCGAAGTCAGCTGTGGAGGGCATCTCATGGACACGCGCCGGGTCAGCGCCCAGCGGGCGCAGGAGCGCTTCCTGTGCGCCCAGGGCGTTGCGGTCAGGGGAATCCGGGGCTGTAAACCGCTCGTCTCCCCACCAGAAATTAACCCGCGTCCAGTCCACTGCGGTCCGGGCCGGCCCGGCGGCCACTGCAGCCAGTACGGCGGTGCCGGCGCTGCCGCCGGTAAGGACGACAGTGGCTTCCCCGCGCCTGCTCTGCACGTCCACCAGCTTGGTGACAAGCCGGGCTGCGGTGGCCTTAACCAGGGCATCAAAGTCAGGGTGGATCGTCACGCCTTTGGGGGAGTGCCTCATGCGGCGTTCCCTTCCGGGGCCAGGCACGCGGCCAGCCCCTGAGTCAGTACTTCTCCGAATACTTCGTCCGGGTCCAGCCGGCGCAGCTCTTCCGCGAGGCACTCATGCAGGTTCCTCAGCGGCAGTGCAATGCGCTGCTCCGGCTGTCCGGGCTGGGTCAGGTAAGCGGTGCTGCCCTCGGGGCGCCGAAGTTCCAGCGCTCCGCCTTCACGCTCAATGCGTACCCTCCGGATTCCCGCGCCGGCCGGGTCCTCGATGATCTCAACCGGAACCTTCAGGGCGTGTTTCAGCCACGCCGCCAGCAGGAAGGTACTGGCCGAATCGGACGCCCCTTCCACCACAACGGAGGTGATCCCCTCGGCACCGTACTGCTCCACCACGGCCGCAAGCTGAATCCGCCAGTGGGTCAGGCGGGTCCAGCTCAGATCCGTGTCACCGGCTTCATAGCTCTTGCTGAGGTCAAGCAGCGCCTGCTTGGGATCGGGCTCGTTCGCGGCGTCAGTGATGCGGCGGTGGGCAATGCGGCCCAGCGGGGTGGAGGCCGCGGAGCGGGGGAGGCCATGCGGCCACCACACCACGATCGGAGCGTCAGGCAGCAGCAGCGCCGAGACGAGCGATTCGCTTTCAGCAGCCAGTTCCCCGTACCCGTAGAGCAGGATCACGTCGGAGGCACCGGCGTCGCCACCGACCCGGATCTGTGCGTCCAGGCGCGACGGCTCTTCTGCTGAGCCTGCCGCCAGTACAATCACCCGGCAGGGATGTTCCCGGCTTGCGTCGTTGGCAGCTTCGATGGCTTCCTCGACGTAATCGGGCTCAGTCACGATGACCAGGGTCAGCACCCGGCCCAGGGCGATGACGCCGCCCTTGTCCCGCATCGCGACGATTTTCTTGGACACCTTGGACGTGGTGGTGTCCGGCAGGTCTACTATCACGGCCTTCTCCAGGTCCTTCCGTCGCGGGCAAGCAGTTCATCGGCGGAGGCAGGTCCCCAGCTTCCGGGGGCATAGGGCTCGGGCTGTTCGTCCAGGGAAGCCCAGTACTCCTCGAACGGGTCCACGATCTTCCAGGAAAGTTCAACTTCCTGGTGCCGGGGGAAGAGCGGCGGCTCACCGAGCAGCACGTCCAGAATCAGCCGTTCGTAGGCCTCCGGGCTGGATTCAGTGAAAGAGTGACCGTAGCCAAAGTCCATGGACACATCACGCACCTCCATCTGCGTACCGGGAACCTTGGAGCCGAAGCGGATCGTTGCGCCCTCATCCGGCTGGACCCGGATGACGACGGCGTTCTGGCCAAAGTCGTCTTCGGCATGGTCGCGGAAGAGCAGGTTGGGGGCACGCTTGAAAACGACGGCGATTTCCGTGACCCGGCGGCCCAGACGTTTTCCGGCCCGCAGGTAGAACGGCACACCGGCCCAGCGGCGGGTGTTGATGTCCAGGCGGACCGCGGCGAACGTCTCAGTCCGGGAGTCGGGGTTAAAGCCCTCTTCCTCAAGGAACCCGGTTACCTTCTCGCCGCCCTGCCAGCCTCCGGTGTACTGTCCGCGGGCGGAATGCCGGGAGAGGTCCTCCGGCAGCCGGACAGCGGCCAGGACCTTTTCCTTCTCCGCCCGCAGGTGCGCTGCGTCGAAGGAAATCGGTTCCTCCATCGCAGTGAGGGCCAGCAGCTGCAGCAGGTGGTTCTGGATGACGTCACGCGCTGCGCCGACGCCGTCGTAATAGCCTGCCCGGCCACCGATTCCGATGTCCTCGGCCATGGTGATCTGGACGTGGTCAACGTAGTTGGCGTTCCAGATCGGTTCGAAAAGCTGGTTGGCGAAGCGCAGCGCCAGGATGTTCTGGACGGTTTCCTTGCCCAGGTAATGGTCGATGCGGAACACCGAGTCTGCCGGGAAGACCGATTCGACGACGTCGTTCAGGTCCCGCGCGGACTGCAGGTCGTGCCCGAACGGCTTCTCGATGACCACCCTCCGCCAGCGGCCGTCGCTGGACTCGGCCAGGCCGTGGCTGGAGAGCTGCTGGCAGACCTGTTCAAAGCTCTTGGGCGGCACCGACAGGTAGAACGCCACGTTGCCCCGGGTCCCGCGCTTTTCATCGAGGTCCTGCAGCGTGCTGCGCAGGGTGTCGAAGGCGCCATGGTCGTCGAAGCCGCCCTGGACAAAGCGGATGCCTTCCACCAGCTGGTCCCACACGCTCTCACTGAACTTGGTGCGCGAACCGTTCTGGACAGCCTCCTTGACGTAGTCCACGAAATCGGCGTCGCTCCATTCGCGCCGGCCAAACCCCACCAGCGAGAAGCTCGGAGGCAGCAGGCCGCGGTTGGCCAGGTCGTAGACGGCAGGGATCAGTTTCTTGCGTGCCAGGTCTCCCGTAACACCAAAGATCACCAGCGAGGCCGGCCCCGCGATCCGGCTCAGCCGCCGGTCGCGGGGATCCCGCAGCGGGGATGCCGATGCGTTGTCGTGCTCATGGAACATCAGTTATTTACCACCCAGGTCCGCGACCGCTGCGGCCAGCTGCGCCACCCCGGCTTTCCTTTCGAGCAGGTTCAGGCGCAGCACGGGCCGGCCGTGGTCCGCGAGGACCTGGGCGTCGCCGGCTGCCTGTGCCGCGATGAGCTCACCAAAGGTGAAGGGACGCCCGGGGATGGGAACGTCCTGTTCCGAATTACCGGTCAGCTGAAGGTAGACGCCCTGTGCGGGGCCGCCCTTGTGGAACTGACCGGTGGAGTGCAGGAAGCGCGGTCCCCAGCCAAAGGTGACCGGCCGCCCGGTAACGCGGGCCAGTTCCGGCCGCAGCTGCTCGAGTTCGGACTGCGCTGCCCGGTCCAGGTAGGCCTGGACGCTGAGGTAGCTGTCTTCGCCCAGCTGGCCCAGCAGCGCCTGCAGCGCATCGGCCAGGGTAGTTGCCCCGCCCAGGAGGGCGGCGTCGCCGCGGACCTCAATGGACCCGTCGACGAACGACGGCGCTGCCGGCTCGGGCTGGGCGTCGAGCAGGCCGCGGGCAGCCTTCTTGGCGGCCTCGACGTCGGGCTGGTCAAAGGGATTGATGCCCAGCAGGCGTCCGGCTACGGCAGTGGCGTACTCCCAGAGCATCATCTGGGCACCCAGGCTGCCGGAGACCACCACCTGGTCGCCCTCGGGCATGGCTTCGGAATCGGGGGCAGTAATGCGGACCACCAGGACGTCCGGCGCGCCGCCAAGCACTTCGGGAGCGCCCGCCTCGGCAACAACCGGCAGGATGCCCGTCTGCAGCTTGCCGGTGGATTCGGCGATGAGCTGCTCGGCCCAGTCCGGGAAGCCGGCGAGGCCGGATTCTTCGTCCACAATCACGATCTTGTTGCGCAGCGGATTGGTTCCGCCCAGCGCCGCGCCCAGGGCCAGGCCGATGTTGTCTTCGGCATTGTCGCTGAGGATTTCGGCCGTGTCTTCGGCTGCGTCGAGGAGTTCTTCGATGTCCGCGCCTGCCAGGCCGGAAGGAACCAGTCCAAAGGCTGTCAGCGCCGAGTAGCGCCCGCCCACGTTGGGATCGGCGTTGAACACTGCCCGGTAGCCGGCCTCCCGGGCGGCTGCGTCCAGCGGCGACCCCGGGTCGGTGACGACGACGATCCGCGAGGCTGCGTCGATACCGGCCCTGGTGAACGCGTCCTCGAAGGCACGGCGCTGCGAGTCCGTTTCCACTGTGGACCCGGACTTGGAGGAAACCACCAGGACGGTGGACGCAAGGTCTTCCGCCAGGGCGGCCGCAACCGAGTCCGGGTCAGTGGAATCAAGCACCGTCAGGTTCACGCCTGCAGTGCGGGTAATGACCTCCGGGGCCAGCGAGGAACCGCCCATGCCGGCCAGGACAACCCGGTCCACGCCGTCGGCAGCGAGTTCTTCGCGCAGCGCCCGGATCTGTCCCAGAAGCGGCCGGGAAGCCGGTGCCGGGTTCAGCCAGCCGAGCCGGATCGAGGCCTCGGCCTCGGCGTCCGGCCCCCACAGCGTCGGGTCCTGGGCGAGGAGCCGTGTGGCCACCTCGTCGCGGACCAGGGCGGGGACATGCGCCTCCACCGCATCGCGGGCGGCTCCTGCGGCTTCAAAGGACAGGGTCGTCATGGGTGCTATGCCTTCCGTGCGGTTTCCAGTGCGGCGGTTACGGTTTCCAGCAGTTCGCCCCAGGAGACAACGAACTTCTCCAGGCCTTCCGTCTCCAGGACCTCCACGACGTCGTTGTAGTCCACGCCCGCGGCGTCCAGCTCGTCGAGCAGGGCAGCGGACTCGGCGTACGTCCCGGTGATCGTGTCACCGGTGATGACGCCGTGGTCTGCCGTTGCCTCGAGGGTCTTTTCCGGCATGGTGTTCACGACGCCGGAGGCCACCAGTTCGGTGACGTACAGGGTGTCCGGCAGTGCCGGGTCCTTGACGCCCGTGGAAGCCCACAGCGGACGCTGCGCATTGCCCCCCGCTGCGGCCAGGACCTGCCAGCGCTCAGAGGCGAAGGACTCCTCGAAGACCTGGTAGGCCAGGCGTGCGTTGGCCAGGCCTGCCTTGCCCTTGAGGGCCTTGGCAGCGTCGGTTCCGGCGGCGTCCAGTCGCTTGTCGATCTCGGTGTCCACGCGGGAGACAAAGAAGGATGCCACGGAGTGGATCTTGGAGAGGTCGTGGCCGTTCTCCCTGGCCTGCTCAATGCCGGCCATAAAGGCGTTGATGACCTCGCGGTAGCGCTGCAGGGAGAAGATCAGGGTCACGTTGACGCTGATGCCTTCGGCCAGCACGGCTGTGATGGCCGGCAGGCCCTCCGCGGTGGCAGGAATCTTGATCAGGACGTTGCTGCGCCCAACCTTGTCAAAGAGTTCCTTGGCCTCGTTGATGGTGCCCTGGGTATCGCGGGACAGGCGGGGATCCACTTCGATGGAAACCCGTCCGTCAACTCCGCCGGTGGCTTCGAAAACAGGGGCGAAGACGTCGCACGCCTGGATCACGTCGTCGGTGGTGATCTCGAAGACAGCCTTGTCCACGTCGGCTCCGGTGTCAGCGAGCTGCTGGACCTGGGCTGCGTAGGACTCGCCGTTGGCAAGGGCCGCAGCGAAAATGCTCGGGTTGGTGGTGACGCCGACGACGTTGCGGGAGGAGATCAGGTCCTTGAGGGAACCGGACGTGATGCGCTCCCGGGAAAGGTCGTCAAGCCAAATGGATACGCCGGCTTCGGAAAGCGCTGCGGTGGGTGTGGAAGTCATGTTTTGTGCTCCTTTTTAACGTTTACTTCTGGTCGCCGGTCTCGGTGGAGTCCGCGCCGGAAGGTGCTGCGGGAGTGCCCGCGGGGGCTGCGTCCCGGCCGTTTACGGCGGCGAGGGAATCCCGCGCTGCCTGGGCCACGGCGTCGGCAGTAATGCCGAACTCGTTGAACAGGGTCTTGTAGTCGGCGGAGGCGCCGAAGTGTTCCAGGGAGACCATGCGGCCGTCGTCGCCGACGAATTCGCGCCAGCCCTGGGCGATGCCGGCCTCCACCGATACACGTGCCTTGACCGAGCGGGGCAGGACGGACTGGCGGTATTCCTCATCCTGGCGGTTGAACCACTCCACGCTGGGCATTGAAACCACGCGGGCGGCGACACCCTCTGCGGCAAGCGCCTCACGGGCCTGCACAGCCAGCTGGACTTCGGAACCGGTGCCGATCAGGATGACGTCCGGCGTAACGGCCTTGCCGTCGCGTACGGCTTCGGCCAGCACGTAGCCGCCGCGTGCCGCGCCGTCGGCGGACCCGAACGATCCGGCGCCGGCTGGGCCGGTGCCGCGCTCCCAGGTGGGAACGTTCTGGCGGGTGAGAACAATGCCGGCCGGGTTCTCTGTGTTCTCAAGGATGGTGCGCCAGGCTACGGCCACCTCGTTGGCGTCTGCGGGACGGACGACGTCGAGTCCCGGGATGGCGCGCAGGGAGGCAAGCTGCTCCACCGGCTGGTGCGTCGGGCCGTCTTCGCCGAGTCCGATCGAGTCGTGCGTCCACACGTAGATGGACGGGACGCCCATGAGTGCACCAAGCCGGATGGCCGGGCGCTGGTAGTCGCTGAAGATCAGGAAGGTGCCGGAGAAGGCACGGGTGTTGCTGGACATCGTGATGCCGTTGACGATCGCCGCTGCGGCGTGCTCGCGGATGCCAAAGTGCAGCACGCGCCCGTACGGTCCGCCTGACCAGGCCGACGTCTGCCGGCCCGCAGGAACGAAGGACGGGGCACCTTCAATGGTCGTGTTGTTCGACTCTGCAAGATCCGCTGAACCGCCCCACAGCTCAGGCAGTACCGGGCCAATGGCGCTGAGGACCTTGCCGGAGGCGGCTCGGGTGGAGACGTCCTTGCCTGCCTCAAAGACAGGGAGGGATTCCTCCCAGCCTTCGGGCAGCTTGCCTTCCTGGATGCGCTCCAGCAGCCGGGCACCTTCCGGGTTGGTTTCCTGCCAGGCCGTGAAGGAGTCGTTCCACAGTGCGTGTTCCTCGGCGCCGCGGGAACGAACCTCGCGGGTGTACGCCAGGACGTCGGGATCGACGTCGAAGGATTTCTCCGGGTCGAAGCCCAGGGTTTCCTTCAATGCGGCAACCTCGTCGCGGCCAAGTGCCGAGCCGTGGATCTTGCCGGTGTTCTGCTTGTTGGGGGCAGGCCAGCCAATGATCGTGCGCAGGGAGATGATGGAGGGGCGGTTCGTCTCGGCCTTCGCTGCGGCCAGTGCGTCGTAAAGGCCGTTGACGTCTTCGCGGTACTCGCCGCTCTCGGTCCAGTCCACCCGCTGGGTGTGCCAGCCGTAGGCCTCGTAGCGCTTGAGCACGTCTTCGGTGAAGGCAATGTCGGTGTCGTCTTCGATCGAGATGTGGTTCTCGTCGTAGATCACCACGAGGTTGCCCAGCTCCTGGTGTCCGGCCAGGGAGGATGCCTCGGAGGTGACGCCTTCCTGCAGGTCGCCGTCGGAGGCGATAACCCAGACGGTGTGGTCGAACGGGCTGGTGCCGGCGGGGGCATCGGCGTCGAACATGCCGCGCAGGCGGCGCTGTGCGTAGGCGAAGCCAACCGCGGAGGCCAGGCCCTGGCCCAGCGGGCCGGTGGTGATCTCGACGCCGTCGGTGTGGCGGTATTCGGGGTGGCCCGGCGTCTTTGATCCCCAGGTGCGCAGCGCCTTCAGGTCATCCAGTTCCAGACCGTAGCCGGAGAGGAAGAGCTGGATGTAGAGCGTCAGCGACGTGTGGCCGGGGGAGAGGACGAACCGGTCGCGGCCAAGCCAGTGCGGGTCAGCCGGATCATGGCGCATCACCTTCTGGAACAGCAGATAGGCGGCCGGAGCCAGGCTCATGGCAGTTCCGGGGTGGCCGTTGCCAACCTTCTCAACGGCGTCGGCGGCCAGCACGCGGACTGTGTCCACTGCCTTGCTGTCCGTCTCGCTCCAGGTCAGCTTCTGCTCTTCCAAATGTGGCACGTTTACCGGGCCCCTCTCTGTACGGATTACCGGCGCTTGGCGCGCCGGGTTCGTTGTTCTCACCACTACAACCGGGTTTTGTGCGCAATCGTTACCCGACATGCACAAATTTCCTGCCGGGGCCGTGCGGTTCACCTGCCGGCCCTGCAGGAAATGTCCGGTTCAACCTTATCCCGAAGCCCACGTCATTGGGCCTATCGGGCGCCGCAATCTGCGCCTTGTTGAGGCCACCGGATTCCGGTGCGGGGTCCAATTGCCCGGACAGCGGGTCTGTGCTTCGTTTTCTACAGGGGATAGAGGTTATGATGAGCGTGGACTTTTATGGCCCAGACAGGATTCCAGACAGGACTGAGTGATCGTTTCGTGAGTACGCAGCATGCCCCCGCCGAGGTTCCGGTTTACGCCGGAAAAATGAGCGTGGGACGTAAGCTCCGGGCCTATGTGGCCCTCACGAAGCCGCGCGTCATTGAGCTTCTGCTGGTCACCACCCTGCCCACCATGTTCTTTGCCTACGGAGGCGTGCCTTCGGTCTGGCTGATGGTCGCCACCATGGTCGGCGGCGCCCTGGCTGCTGCCAGCGCCGGCGTCTTCAACTGCTATATCGACCGCGACATGGACCGGCTGATGCGCCGGACCGAGAAGCGTCCGCTCGTCACCGGAGAAGTAAGCCCCCGCGAAGCCCTCGTCTTCGGCTGGGCGCTGGGCATCGTCTCCATTGCACTGCTCTGGTTCGGTGCCAACCCGCTTACCGGCCTGCTCGGCCTGGGCGCCATCCTGCTCTACGTCGTGTTCTACACCCTGATCCTGAAGCGCCGCACCACCCAAAACATTGTCTGGGGCGGAATCGCCGGCTGCATGCCGGTGCTGATCGCCTGGGCCGCCGTGACAAACACGGTTGAGTGGCCCGCCGTCATTCTCTTTACCGTGATCTTCCTCTGGACCCCGCCGCACTACTGGCCGTTGTCCATGAAGTACGGAGAGGACTACCGCAACGCCTCGGTTCCCATGCTTGGCGCCGTTGCCGGCGCCAAGCTGGTCTCCGTGCAGGTTGTCCTGTACGCCTACGCCACCGTGGCCTGCTCCCTGCTGCTGATTCCGGTTGGCGGTGCCGGCTGGGTTTACACCGCCGGTGCCGTGCTGAGCGGCGCCTGGTTCCTCGCCGAGACGCACCGCCTGCACTCACGTGCCCAGCGCGGCGAGGTCTCGGACAAATCGGCCATGAAGGTCTTCCACGGCTCAATCAGCTACCTCACCATCCTGTTCGTAGCCCTGGCTGTCGATCCCTTCGTCGGCGGGGCGGTCCTGGCCTAAGCACGGCGTCCGCCCGCCCAGCAGTGCAGACCTCATCACAGTGCAGACCTTCCAGGCTCTGGCGGGTCCGGCGCATCCTTCGGTGACTTGCGGTCCCTCTGAGCTTGTCCGGCGCATCCTTCGGTGACTTGCGGTCACGGCGCATCCTTCGGTGACTTGCGGTCACTCTGAGCTTGTCCCGCGCATCCTTCGGTGACTTGCGGTCCCTTTGAGCCGCGGTTAGCGACGTTATCTCCCCACAGGATGGGCGGGGGACCGCCAATGCAGCGTTATCTCCCCACAGGATGGGCGGGTGCCCGTCCTGCGTGGAGAGATGCAACGAGCCCATCAGCCGGTTAGAGCCGCCCACACGCGGCCTCCAGCAAATAAACAGGCACGCCGGAACACGAAAGACCCCATGGAACCTCGGTCCCATGGGGTCTTTCCGGTCTCTGGGCGGGGAAGCTGCCCGCAGCCGCAGCCTCGGCGTCACCCGCGGCGCCCGCAGCCGCTAAAAGCCATCCGCTACTTCGCAGTCGCCGACACCGCGTCAGTTTTCGCAGCAGCCGGCGCCTTCCCCGGAACCTTCCGGGAAAGCGCGGTGTAGACAACGTGGGCAGCAGCAGCGGTCAGCAGCGACGCGCCGAGCATGTGCAGGGCAACCAGCACAACCGGCAGGTGCAGGAAGTGCTGTACGTATCCGATCACGGCCTGTGCGAGTACGACGGCGGTGAAGAGCACCAGCGAGGAGCGGAGGCGTTTATCGGCGGTCCGCCGGTAAACGAGGTACAGGGCCACGGCTGTGGCAAAGACCAGCAAGTAGACCGGAACCACGTGAAGGCGGGTAATGAGGTCCGGGTTCAGGCCGTTGCGGGCCGCTCCGTGGTCGCCGGCGTGCGGGCCGGAACCGGTGACCATAACACCGAGTACCACCGTGATGGCCGAGAGAATGCCGATCGCCCAGATAACCGGACGCAGCGGACGGTCAGCCAGGGGCGCATGGACAGCGTTGACCCCGGCGGGGCTGAGCCAGGCCCGGTTCACCAGCACCACTGCCACGCTGATGATCACCATTGAAACGATGAAGTGCAGGCCTACTACCCACGGGTTCAGGCCGGTCCAGACAGTGATGCCGCCGATAAAGGCCTGGGCAGGGATGCCGGCCAGCGCTGCGGCGGAAAGCCCCATGAGGTCCGGCCGGGTGCGGCGGGACTTCCACACGGAGGCAAGCATGCCGAATGCGATGGCTGCGAGCACGAAGGTGAGCAGCCGGTTGCCGAACTCGATAATGCCGTGGACGCCCATCTCCGGAGTCGTCACCAGGGAATCAGCGGTGCAGAGCGGCCATTCCGGGCAGCCGAGGCCCGAGGCCGTCAGCCGCACGGCACCGCCCGTGACCACAATCAGGATGTTGGCTACCAGCGTGGCTACGGACAGGGAGCGGACCAGCCTGCCGGTGGCAGGAGAGCCGGAGGGCGCGTCCTTCCGGGTCGCAGGTGCAGGTGCGGGGGTGTTGGACACGGGAACTAACTCCATTTGAACCAGCGGACAGCAGCGAGGCTGCCCAGGATTGTCCACGCCAGCAGGATGAGCGTGGCGGAAAGGTTGAACTGCGTATCTATCAGGGCTGATCTCATCACGTCGCCCAGCGCAGCCGAGGGCAGCAGCCGGACAAACGGCTCCATATCGGCCGGAAGACCGGCGGCGGGAAGAATAATACCGCCCACCCCGGCGAGGAGGATCCAGAGCAGGTTGGTAATCGCCAGGGTTGCCTCGGGCCGGACGGTTCCGGCGACGAGCAGGCCCAGCGACGTGAAGGCCACGGCGCCGAGGACCAGCAGCACCAGGGCCAGCGGCAGGCCCGGCAGCGAGGGACGCCAGCCGATGAAGAGCGCGACGACGCTGACCAGCACCACCTGGATGGCCAGCACGGACAGCACCGCAATGACCTTGCCGGCGATCAGGCCGGCCCGGCCCAGGGGGGTGGTGGAGAGGAAACGCAGTACGCCGTAGCGCCGGTCAAAGCCGGTGGCGATGCCCTGGCCGGTAAAAGCGGTGGACAGGGCACACAGGGCAAGGATGCCCGGTGTGGCGGTGTCGATCCGGGAAGGGCCGTAGGCATCCAGGACGGGGGTGACGCTCAGGGCGATCAGCCCCAGGAGCGGAAGCACGACGGCGAGAATCAGCTGCTCGCCGTTGCGCAGCATGGTCTCGGCCTCGTACTTGCCCTGGTTTAGGACCCGCACGGACAGCGAAGCCGGGGCGCTCATCGGATCTCCTTTCCGGAGAGTTCGAGGAAAACGTCCTCCAGCGTGCGTGAAGCCATATGGATACTGTCCGGCAGGATGCCTGCCTCACTCCACCAGGCGGCCAGAAGCGCCAGGTCCCCGGGCGTGAATTCCCCGCGGAGCACATAACGCCCGGGGGAGTCTTCAGCAAAGGCCAGGTGTTCCAGTCCGGGCAGTGCCGGCTGGAGTCCGGGGCGCGCCTCGAAGGACAGTTCCCTGCCGGAGGCGTGGGCAGCGGACCGTGCGGTCAGCTCAGCTACGGTGCCCCGGGCGACGGTGCGGCCGTCGTCGATGATGTAGACATAGTCGGCCAGGCGCTGGGCGTCGTCGAGCAGGTGGGTGGTGAGGACGATCCCCAGCCCGTCATCCCGCAGCTCCTGGATAAGCTCAAAGACAATCTGGCGGGACTGGGGGTCCAGGCCGGCACTGGGTTCGTCCAGGAACAGGACCTCGGGATTGCCCACCAGGGCCGCCGCAAGGGCTACCCGCTGGCGCTGGCCGCCGGAAAGCCGGCGGATGCCGGTCTTGGCAAAGGTATGGATGCCCAGCCGCTGGACCAGCTCATCGACGTCGCGCGGGTCCTTGTACATGCTGGCGATGTGCCGCAGCAGTGCCACCGGACGGGCAGCCGGGGGAAGCCCGCCCTCCTGGAGCATCACACCGGCGCGGGCCCGCAGCTCTGCGCCGGCACCCCAGGGAGCCTCGCCGAGCAGCCGGACTTCGCCGCCGTCGATTGGCTGCAGACCCTGTGCGCACTCCAGAGTGGTCGTCTTTCCGGCACCGTTGGCACCGAGCAGTGCGGTTACCTGGCCCCGCCTCGCGGTGAGGTCGACCCCGGCCAGAACACGGATCATTTTGCCGTCCAGTCCCGGCACGGGACCGAGGTCCCGGACCAGGCCGGTGATAGTCAGGCAGGGTTCGTCGTTAGGCACCCCCATATTCTACGTTAGGTAGTAGTCCATTCCGGTCCGCGGCCGCCCATTGCGGGGCCGTGGGAAGCATCGCCTTAGTAGCCTTGAGGAATGGATTAGGTCATGATTGTGTTGTGTATTCTGTGAAGAGTTCAGAGACGGAGACCTCTCCGGCGGACAACGGGGCGGTGAAACCCGCCCCGCAGCCTGCTGCCAGGGAGTCGGAAGAGCGCACCCGGGACCGCGTACTCGGTTCGGTACTGGAACATGGCCCAGTCAGCGCTGCGGAGCTTGGCGAGCGGCTCGGCTTTACGCCGGCTGCCGTGCGGCGGCACCTTGATGCACTGGAACGCCAGGGCCTGATCGAGGTCAAGCGGGTCTCCAGCCCCGGAGCGGGAGCAGGACGCCCGGCCCGCCGCTACGTGGTGAGCCAGCAGGGCCAGTCCTACCTGGGGAACGACTATCTGACCATAGCCACGGAAGCACTGCGGGCACTCGGTGCCGCTGCGGGACCGGAAGCGATTGAGGCTTTCGCTGCGGCACGGTTCAGGAAGATGGAAGAACGCTACCGCCCGGTGCTCGACGCCGCCGGCCCCTCTTTGGAGGACCGAGCCCAGGCGCTCTCCGCCGAACTGACGAAGGACGGCTTCGTGGCGTCCACAACCATGATCGGCACCAGCCGGACACCCAGCACCCTGCTGAGCATCCAGCTGTGCCAGGGGCACTGCCCCATTCAGGCGCTTGCCAGCGCCTACCCCGTCTTCTGTGACAAGGAGACCGAAGTTTTCTCCCGGCTGCTGGGGGTGGACGTGCGCAGGCTGTCCACGCTTTCCCGCGGCGGGCACGTTTGTACGACCCACATCCCCGTGGGCCGTTCGAAGTCTGCGCCTCACCAGCCGGTGGGCTCCGCAACCACCCAGTCCACATCCACTCATCAGCAAGAAAGGCCGTGATGACGGATCAAGTAACCCGGAAGGCAGAGGCACCTGCGGTGCCCGATTCCGTGATTTCAGACATTCTGGAAAAGAACCCCGAGCTCGAGGGCATTGGCACCTACGAGTACGGCTGGGCCGACTCAGATGTCGCCGGGTCCAACGCCCGCCGCGGCCTCTCCGAGGAGGTTGTCCGTGACATTTCGGCGAAGAAAAACGAGCCGGAATGGATGCTGGACCTGCGCCTGAAAGGGCTGAAGTACTTCGACCGCAAGCCCATGCCCACCTGGGGTGCAGACCTCTCCGGCATCGACTTCGACAACATCAAGTACTTCGTGCGCTCCACGGAGAAGCAGGCAAACACCTGGGAAGACCTCCCCGAAGACATCCGCAACACGTACGAGAAGCTCGGCATCCCCGAAGCTGAGCGCGGCCGCCTGGTTTCCGGTGTCGCTGCGCAGTACGAATCGGAAGTTGTGTACCACCAGCTCCGCGAGGACCTGGAACGCCAGGGCGTCATCTTCCTGGACACGGACACCGCACTGAAGGAACACCCGGAAATCTTCCAGGAATACTTCGGCACCGTCATTCCGGTTGGCGATAACAAGTTCGGTTCGCTGAACACCGCCGTCTGGTCCGGCGGATCCTTTGTGTACGTTCCCAAGGGCGTCCACGTCGAGATTCCGCTGCAGGCCTACTTCCGCATCAACACGGAAAACATGGGCCAGTTCGAGCGCACGCTGATCATCGCTGACGAGGACTCCTACGTCCACTACATCGAAGGCTGCACCGCTCCGATCTACACCTCGGACTCGCTGCACTCCGCCGTCGTCGAAATCATCGTGAAGAAGGGCGCCCGCGTCCGCTACACGACCATCCAGAACTGGTCCAACAACGTGTACAACCTGGTGACCAAGCGCGCCATTGCACACGAAGGCGCCACCATGGAGTGGATCGACGGCAACATCGGTTCCAAGGTGACCATGAAGTACCCGGCTGTCTACCTGGTCGGCGAGCACGCCAAGGGCGAGACCCTCTCCATCGCCTTCGCCGGCGAGGGCCAGCACCAGGACACCGGCTCGAAGATGGTGCACATCGCGCCGAACACCAAGAGCTCGATCATCTCGAAGTCCGTTGCCCGCGGCGGCGGCCGTGCTGCGTACCGCGGCCTGGTCCAGGTCCGCGAAGGCGCGAAGAACTCCGCCAACACCGTCCGCTGTGACGCCCTGCTGGTAGACACCATTTCCCGCTCGGACACCTACCCCTACGTGGATATCCGCGAGGACGACGTGACCATGGGCCACGAAGCAACTGTCTCGCGGGTCAGCGAGGAGCAGCTGTTCTACCTGATGTCCCGCGGCCTTCCCGAGGACGAGGCAATGGCAATGATCGTGCGCGGCTTCATCGAGCCGATCGCGCGTGAACTGCCGATGGAATACGCCCTTGAACTCAACCGCCTCATCGAACTCCAGATGGAAGGAGCCGTCGGTTAATGTCGAAGCTTAACGACGCCGTAGTAAACACAGCCGAGAACGTCGCTGAAACCGTAGCCGAGAAGGTCAGCAATGCATTGGAAGGCGTCAAGGCACGCATCGGGGCTCCCTCAGGGGACCGCCGGGTCCGCATTGACGGTTTCACCGAGGAAGGCGAAAACCTCTCCCCGCTGAACGATTCTTCCCCCGTTTTGGGCGGCGACAGCAGCAAGTCCCACAGCCACGGCGGCGGGGCAGGCATTCCCGACAGCTCCCGCGCCGGGCGCCTCACCTCCTTCAACCGCGCCGACTTCGGCAAGCTGACCGGCCGCGAAGAGGACTGGCGGTTCACCCCGCTCAAGCGCCTGCGCGGCCTGCACACCCAGGAGCTGACCGGCACCGCTCCCGAGGTCGCCGTCGTCGCCCCTGAGGGTGTCACCGTGGCCGGGATCGGCCGGGACGACTCCCGCATCGGAACTGCCGGCATTCCGGAAGACCTGGTTGCAGCAGCAGCCTGGGAAGCCTTCACCGAGGCCACCCTGGTCAGCATTCCGAAGGACACCCAGGCAGAGGGCACCGTCACGCTGTCCATCACCGGTGCCGGTACCGAGCCCGCAGCCCAGCACATTGTCATTGAGGCCGGCGCCTTCTCCAAGGCCGTCGTTGTGCTGGACCACAAGGGTTCCGCCACGCTTTCCCAGAACGTGGAAATCCTGGTCGGTGACGGCGCTGAACTCACCGTCATTACCGTCCAGGACTGGGATGATGACGCCGTTCACGCGTCCGCCCAGTACGCCCGAATCGGCCGTGACGCGCGCTTCAAGCACGTCGCGGTCAGCCTCGGCGGCGATCTGGTACGCGTCACGCCGTCTTCGAAGTTCACCGCAACCGGCGGCGACGTCGAGATGTTCGGCCTGTACTACGCGGACGCCGGCCAGCACCTGGAGCAGCGGCTCTTCGTTGACCACGCCGTGGCCAACTGCAAGTCCCGCGTGATGTACAAGGGTGCCCTGCAGGGCAAGGACGCGCACACCGTGTGGGTTGGCGACGTGCTGATCCGCAAGGAAGCTGAAGGAACCGACACCTACGAGGTGAACCGGAACCTGCTGCTCACCGACGGCGGCCGTGCTGACTCCGTTCCCAACCTTGAGATCGAAACCGGTCTGATCGAGGGCGCCGGCCACGCCAGCGCCACCGGCCGGTTCGACGACGAGCACCTGTTCTACCTGATGGCCCGGGGCATCCCCGAGGACATCGCACGCCGCCTTGTGGTGCGCGGCTTCCTGAACGAAATCATCCAGCAGATCAAGGTTCCGGAACTGGAAGAGCGCCTGACCGCCGCCGTCGAGCGCGAGCTCGCCGCCGTCGAGGCCTAGGCCCTCCTTCTTCTTCGAACCTGCAGACCGCACCGCACGCGTGCAAAGAGAAAGCGAAACTACGCATGTCCACTCTTGAAATCAAGGACCTTCACGTCAGCATCGAGACCGAACAGGGTGTCAAGAAGCAGATCCTGAAGGGCGTCAGCCTGACCATCAACACCGGCGAAACGCACGCCATTATGGGCCCGAACGGCTCCGGCAAGTCCACCCTGGCTTCCACCATCGCCGGCCACCCGCGCTACACCGTTGACAGCGGTTCCATCACCCTGGACGGCGAAGACGTCCTGGCGATGAGCGTTGACGAGCGCGCCCGCGCCGGCCTCTTCCTGGCCATGCAGTACCCGGTCGAGGTTCCGGGCGTCACCATGACCAACTTCCTGCGCACTGCCAAGACCGCACTCGACGGCGAAGCACCGTCCCTGCGCCACTGGACCAAGGACGTCAAGAGCGCCATGTCCCAGCTGCGCATCGACGCCGACTTCGCGCAGCGCAACGTCAACGAGGGCTTCTCCGGCGGTGAGAAGAAGCGCGTGGAGATCCTCCAGCTCGAGCTCTTCCACCCCAAGTTCGCCATCCTCGACGAGACCGACTCCGGCCTGGACGTCGATGCGCTGAAGGTTGTCTCCGAAGGTGTCAACCGCGAACATGAAAACGGCAACATGGGTACCCTGCTGATCACGCACTACACGCGGATCCTGCGCTACATCAAGCCGGACTTCGTTCACGTCTTCGTTGACGGCCGGATCGCAGAGCAGGGCGGCCCTGAGCTCGCCGACCGCCTTGAAGAAGAAGGCTACGACCGGTTCACCAAGACCGGCGCAGTCAGCGCCTGAGCACACCAGGCACGCCGGAATACGAGGAGCAGAACATGAGCGACGCCAATCTGGCCCAGACGTCCCTGGAGGACGTCGAAGAGGCCCTCAAGGACGTCATTGACCCCGAGCTGGGGGTGAACGTCGTCGATCTGGGCCTGTTGTACGGGCTGAAGTACGCCGAGGACGGAGCCCTGCTTATCGACATGACCCTGACCACCGCCGCCTGCCCGCTGACCGATGTCATTGAGGAGCAGACCGGCAAGGCCCTGGAAGGGATCGTCGACGAGTTCCGGCTGAACTGGGTGTGGATGCCGCCGTGGGGTCCGGAAAAGATCACCGACGACGGCCGTGACCAGATGCGGGCCCTGGGCTTCAACATCTAGCCGGGCCTGGCTTCAATACGCTTGGAAGGGCGGACACCTGCTTATGGGGTGTCCGCCCTTCCGGCGTTGGGACTGCCGTTCAGTCCTGTTCCGGCTCGCCGATGCCGCGCGCGGCCAGGGCGTCACCGGTCTGCTGAGCGTACGCCACCGCCCGGATCACAACGGGAACGGCAAGTGCCCGGGGGCTGCGTTCAAGGCCGCGTGCCTTCGCTGAGTTCCGGACGTCCGCGGCCGACCCCAGCAGATACGGGACACTGCGCAGCATCAGGGCCAGCGCCAGGCCGAACCGCTCGGGATCCGCCCCGAAAACGCGCAGCGGACGCACCAGGGCCACGGCGCCGTCGAGCAGTTCAGGCACCGGAACGGTGAGGAGCAGCAGCCGGGCCGCCAGGGCACAGACCGTGATGTTGCCGGTCACTGTCACAGCCGTCCAGATTCCGGCTGACCAGAACTGGAATACACCGAGAATCAGCAGGACAGGCCACATTAGCTTCAGCGGCCGGAGGAGCTCGCGCCGCAGCCCGGCCCCGGCGTAGCCCAGCGCGGTCAGCACCGCAGCCGCACCGGTCGCCGCCGGGTGGGCGGCAGCCAGCGTCGCCAGCGAAGCGAGAACAATGGCGGCAGCCTTCAGCCTCAGGGGCGCGCGGTGCACCGGGCTGGTGCCGGGCCGGTAGGCGCCCAGGTGCATGCTGTTGCTCACCGGCCCACTCCGTCTGCCGATGCCGCAAGCTGCCGGTACGCCGCAATGCTCTCTGCCGGCGGTCCGTCGGCAACGATCCGTCCGTTGTCCACCACAAGGACGCGCTGCGCGTCGGCGGCGAAGTCCAGGTCGTGTGTGGTGAAGATGACCTGCTGGGGGAGACCGGCCAGGATCCTCCGGAGCCGGGCGGTGTTGCGCAGGTCCAGCAGGGTGCTGGGTTCATCAGCCACCAGAACTCCGGGATCCGTTGCCAGAACTGCCGCCAGGGCCATTAGCTGGCGTTCACCCCCGGAGAGGTCGTAGATACTGCGGTCAGCCAGGTGCAGCAGGCCAAAACGCTCCAGTACCTGTTCCGCCGCGGCCCGCCTTGGGCCAGGGCTGCGGATACTGCGGCGCAGGGAGAGTTCGACGTCGTCGCGCCCGGTGGGCATGACCAGCTGGGAGAGCGGGTCGGTGAACACGAAGCCCACCCGCCGCCGCACGGAGGAGCCCTGCCGGGCAGTGTCTGCTCCCTCGACGCTCACGCTGCCGCTGGAGGGCAGCAGCAGGCCGTTGATCAGCCGGAGGAGGGTGGATTTGCCCGAACCATTGGCGCCGATCACGGCGATCCGGGGTTCTTCGAGCGTCAGCGAGACCGGATACAGGATGGGCGGATCTTCCGGTCCGGAGTCGGGAGCCAGGACCTCAGCCGCACGGAACTGGACAGTCATCAGCGGTGTGCCGGCTTCCGCCCCGGCTTCACTCCCGGTGCCAGCTTGGGGAACGCGGCGAAGACGCTGAGTGCTACGGCGGCTGCGGCAAGGTTTTTCACGACATCACCCGGCCAGAACAACATATCGGCGCCCAGTGCGGCGGGGAAGGACAGGTTGGCGTTGAGCATCATGCCGGCGATGCCCAGCGGGTGAACAACCAGGAAGCTGGTACCGAGTCCGGCGGCAAAGAGCAGGGCGAAGCGCGCCCTGCGGATCCGGCGCAGCAGGAAGCGCACCAGCAGTCCGGCCACGAGCGCCGCCAGCGGGAAGGACAGCAGGTATCCCGCCGACGGTCCGGCGAGCACACCCAGGCCGGAACGGAACCCGCTGAAGACGGGGAGCCCGGCCAGGCCGGCCACGAGATAAAGGCCTACGGCTGCGGCGCCGCGTCCCGGGCCGAGGATCATGCCGGTCAGAATGACGGCGAGGGTCTGCAGCGTGATGGGAACACCTGCGGCCAGCGGGATTCCGGGCAGCAATGAGAGTGCCGCGACCAGTCCCGCGAAGACCGCAATGTAGGAGAGGTCCGCGGCGCTCCGCCCCCGCCGTGATGGGACACCGGGGGAGGGGACCGAAGCGGCGGATGCTGGTGCGGGTGCTGGTGCTGGTGCTGGTGCGGCAGGTTCCGGGGCGTGGGCCATTTGTGCTCGTTTCATCGGGGTCCTACAAGATGCTGCGGAGGGCTCCGGGAATCCTGCCCGGTATTCCCGAGACTAGACCCGCTCCGGTGCGTTTGCCTTTGTTGGGTTCCTACAAATCTGCTAAAGCCGGTAGACTTGAAAGGCTGCCTTCGCAGAATCCGCGTCTGACCCCGTGCAACGCGCCTACAATCCATTTCCTTCGAAAGGTCCCTCCTTAGTGATTGCCGTATCTGAACTCGAGCTGCGTGCCGGCGCACGCCTGCTCATGGAAGCGGTTTCATTCCGTGTGGACAAGGGAGACAAGATTGGGCTCGTAGGCCGCAACGGCGCCGGCAAGACCACGCTGACCAAAGTCCTCGCCGGAGAAACCCTTCCGGCAGCCGGGCATATCAAGCGCACCGGCGACATCGGCTACCTGCCGCAGGATCCGCGTACTCCGGACATGGAGCAGCTGGCCCGTGACCGCATTCTTTCCGCCCGCGGCCTGGACAAGGTCCTCACGGAACTGAAGAAGTGCCAGGACGAGATGGCCAGCGATGATTCAAAGGTCTCCGACAAGGCCATGAAGCGCTATGACCGGCTGGAAGCGGAGTTCCTCTCCGCCGGCGGGTACGCGGCCGAGTCCGAAGCAGCCACCATCTGCGCGAACCTGGCCCTGCCGGACCGGCTGCTGAACCAGCCGCTGAAGACGCTCTCCGGCGGCCAGCGCCGCCGCGTGGAGCTGGCCCGGATCCTCTATTCCGACGCCGAGACCATGCTCCTCGATGAGCCCACCAACCACCTCGACGCCGACTCGATCGCCTGGCTGCGGGAGTTCCTGAAGAACCATACCGGCGGCCTGATTGTGATCAGCCACGACACCGGCCTGCTCGAAGCGACCGTCAACAAGGTCTTCAGCCTGGACGCCAACCGCGCCACGATCGACATCTACAACATGGACTGGAAGCGCTACAAGATCCAGCGTGAGACGGATGAGCGGGCCCGCAAGCGCGAACGCGCCAATACCGAAAAGAAGGCCGGTGCCCTGCTGGCACAGGCCAACAAGATGAAGGCCCGTGCCTCCGGCGCTTCCGCTGCCCAGAGCATGCTCAAGCGTGTTGACCGGCTGATGAGCGGCCTGGACTCAGTGCGCGCCACGGACCGTGTCGCAGCGCTGCGCTTCCCGGATCCTGCTCCCTGCGGCAAGACTCCCATGATGGCTGAGGGCCTGAGCAAGAGCTACGGCTCCCTGGAAATCTTCACCGACGTTGACCTCGCCATTGACCGCGGTTCCAAGGTTGTCATCCTGGGCCTCAACGGTGCCGGCAAGACCACCCTGCTGCGGATGCTGGCCGGCGTTGATACTCCGGACACCGGACGCATCATCCCCGGACACGGCCTGAAGATCGGCTACTACGCCCAGGAGCACGAAACCCTGGACACCGGCCGCAGCGTGCTGGAGAACATGCGCTCCGCTGCGCCGGACATGGACGACGCCGAGGTCCGCAGCGTGCTCGGTTCCTTTATGTTCAGCGGCGATGACGTAGACAAGCCCGCCGGTGTGCTTTCCGGCGGTGAGAAGACGCGCCTGGCGCTGGCCACCATTGTGGCGTCCTCCGCCAACGTCCTGCTCCTCGACGAGCCCACCAACAACCTCGATCCGGCCTCCCGCGAGGAGATCCTGGGTGCCCTGAGCAACTACTCCGGCGCCGTCGTTATGGTCAGCCACGACGAGGGTGCCGTAGCGGCCCTGAACCCGGAGCGGGTTGTCCTGCTGCCCGACGGCGACGAGGACCACTGGAACGAGGGTTACCTGGACCTCGTCACCCTGGCGTAATCCAGCGCAGACGAATAAAAGGCCGCCGTCCCCGAGGGGGCGGCGGCCTTTTACGTGTATCGGTGTCAGCCGGAGGAGGCCCTAGAAGCCCTGGGAGTCCAGGATGGCGTCTTCCTCTTCCTCTCCGGTGGGGCCGCGGCGCCTGCGGACCGGCCGTGTCCGGCGGGGCGCCGGTGCTGCCGAGTGGACCTCGTCGCCGTCATCCCAGTCTTCGTCGTCTTCCTCGCCGGCCTCGATGATGTTCCAGGCTTCCTGCCGGGCCGCGTAGCCAAACCCGACAAAAAAGAGCAGGCCAAAGGCGTACCACTGAAGTGCGTAGGAGAGGTGCGGGCCTTCATCCAGTGCCGGCTTCGGTGCAGCCTCGGGCCGGTCAGCAGGTGCCGGATCCTCGGTGTCCATCAGGCCGTAGGCAGCCTGCTCAAGCGGGTACCCAATCTGATCCTGGTACTCAGCAATGTCGATCGATGCCAGCTGGCCTTCCGGAGCGCCGCGCAGCAGTGTGGGTTCCGCGGGCTTGAGCCGGGCGGTGACTGTCACTTCGCCCTCCGGGGCAGCAGGGACCTCGTCCGGCCAGCCTGCCTCGTTGTCGCCGATCGGCAGCCAGCCCCGGTTAATGACGACGGCGGTGCCGTCGGCAAGCTTGAGCGGCACCAAAACCTCGTAGCCGGGACGCCCGCTCAGCGGACGGTTGCGGACAATCCGCTGGTTGGCGGTGTCATACGTGCCGGTCAGCTCAACGGGAAGCCATTCTGCCGAGGGATCGAATTCCTCGAAGTAACCCGCTGCCTCCTCGAACGGAACCGGATCCGCCGAGTAGTTCGTTTCCACCCAGCCGATGTCTTCGCGGATGGCGTCGCGGCGTTCGAGCTGCCACGTGCCCAGGAAAGCGCAGACGGCTGCCAGTGCGCACACCAGGGCGAACCAGCCCAGCCAGCGGCTGGAGAGGAGGAACTTGTACATCTAGGGCGTGTCGCTTTCGGTTCCGGCGCCGGGGAGGGGGAGCGTTTCTTTCCAGAGGGAGCGGACCTGGAGGTATTCTTCCAGCCAGCCGCGGTGTTCCCCGCAGGCCAGCCAGATTTTGCGGCGCTCGGGGGTATGGATCTTGGGGTTGTTCCACAGCAGCTGCCACTCGGCGTCGGCACGGCAGCCCTTCCGGGAACAGCGGGCACGGTCTTCGGATCCGGCTCCGCCGGATAACTGGTCAAGCAGGTTCATGCGCCCGGTGCCTGCGTTCCGCGGCCTGAGGGGCCGTCGTCGTCGATGATTTCCCCACTGAGCACGGTGGTGCCGGGGTTGTCCGGCGCGGGGGACACACGCGCCTCAAGCTGCTGGGGAGCGGACGCCTCATACGGAGAGTCCCCGCCCAAATTGCTGCTGTCGCTGCCTCCGTTGGCGATTACGACGGCGAACCAGGGCAGCACGACTGCGCCTGCCACCACCACCCACAGCATCCAGCCGTGAACGAAAAAGAGCAGGAAAAGGCACACCATGCGAATGCTCATGGAAATCGTGTACTTGACCATGCGCGCGTGCATCTCGTCGGTATGAGCCGAGCGGGCGTCCGTAATCCGCGGAATGCGGGCGCCGCGGCGGGATAGCTTTCTCATCCCTGGGTCATCGCAGAATCGTCACTGGGTCATCACTCTCCAAACAGATCTCCCCATTGTCTCACTGCTGCCCGTGAACTTGTAGTTGCCTCGGGCGCCGATAGGATCGGATTCGAACGCCCCGCCCCGAACCGTAAGGATTTTTTGTGCAGAACGATTCCCAGACCCCCGCCGGCCGCAGTGTCCTCGTCACCGGCGGAAACCGCGGCATAGGCCTGGCCATCGCCAAGGCGTTCGTGGAGGCGGGGGACAAGGTGGCCATCACCTACCGCAGCGGCGATGTCCCCGAAGGCATGCTCGGCGTCAAGGCTGACGTGACCGATATGGCTTCCGTCGACGCCGCGTTCACCGAGGTCGAAGCCGCCCATGGCCCTGTGGAGGTGCTGGTGGCCAATGCAGGAATTACCCGGGACACCCTGCTGCTGCGCATGAGCGAAGACGACTTCACTGACGTTGTGGACACCAACCTCACCGGAGCCTTCCGGGTAGTCAAGCGTGCTTCCAAGGGAATGCTGAAGCTGCGCCGCGGCCGGGTTGTGCTGATTTCCTCGGTCGTGGGACTCTACGGTTCCCCGGGGCAGGTCAACTACGCCGCGTCCAAGGCCGGTCTGGTAGGCATAGCCCGCTCCCTGACCCGGGAACTGGGTTCACGGAACATCACCGCCAACGTCGTTGCGCCCGGGTTCATCGATACGGACATGACCCGCGCCCTGCCGGAGGACACACAGAAGAACTACCTGTCCTCCATCCCTGCAGGCCGCTTTGCGGCTCCGGAGGAAGTGGCCGGAGTTGTCCGCTGGATCGCCGGGCCGGAAGCCGGCTACATTTCCGGCGCAGTCATCCCCGTGGACGGCGGACTGGGAATGGGACACTAGCGCGCACGCATGCCGGCGGGGTATTCCTTGGAGGTTTCCACCAACGCGCCCGCCGGTACGTGCTGGCAGGATGGGAAGCAGAGAGCACATCTTTAGCTAATTTCCACAAAGGAGTACTTATGGGCCAGCTCGAGCACAAAGCGGCAATCGTCACCGGATCTTCCCGGGGCATCGGCGCTGAGGTCGCAAAACTGCTCGCCGCCGAAGGCGCAGGCGTAGTCGTCAACTACCGCCAGAAGGCGCCCCGTGCCAACAAGGTGGTTGCCGGGATTGAGGCGGCAGGCGGCCGGGCCGTAGCGGTCGGTGCGGACCTGACTTCTTCCGAAGGCCCCGCCGCGCTGGTGGACGCCGCCCTGGATTCCTTCGGCAGCCTGGACCTGCTGGTGCTCAACGCTTCCGGCGGTATGGAAACCGGCGTGGAGGACGACTACGCGCTGAAGCTCAACCGTGACGCCCAGGTCAACATGCTCAGCGCCGCCGCAGCGCAGATGAAGCGGGGCTCCCGTGTGGTCTTCGTGACCAGCCACCAGGCCCACTTCATCAACACCGTTCCAACCATGCCGGAGTACGAGCCCGTCGCCCGGAGCAAGCGTGCCGGTGAAGACGCTCTGCGCGCACGGATTCCGGAGCTGGAGGAAAAGGGCATCTCGCTCGTTGTGGTTTCCGGCGACATGATCGAAGGCACGGTCACGGCCACCCTGCTGGACCGCGCCAACCCGGGTGCAATCGAAGCGCGCCGCGAAGAAGCCGGCCGGCTCTACTCCGTTGAGGAGTTTGCCGCCGAGGTAGCCCGCATGGCCCTTGCCGATGTGCCGACCGGGCACACGGAATACGTGGGCGGAGCGGACTACCTCAGCGCCTAGATCCTGGAACTTCCAGTAACTAGAGCTTCACGAAGTGCTGAACCACGTCCAGGCTGGGCAGGTTCAGCACAGCATCAGCGGCGGCCTGCACTGCCGGCTTGGCATTAAACGCCACGCCCAGTGCGGCCGCCGCCAGCATGTCCAGGTCATTGGCGCCGTCGCCCACCGCGATGGTCTGGTCCAGCCGGATATCAAGTTCCGCCGCCCATTCCCGAAGCGAACGGGCCTTGACCGCACGGTCAACCACCTCGCCGGTCACGGAACCGGTGAGCACGCCGTTTTCGACCCCCAGCTGGTTGGCGCGGGCGTAGGTGAGCTCCAGGGCGGACGCCAGGGGAGCGAGGACCTGGTTGAAGCCGCCCGACACCACCGCCACGGCGTGGCCGGCGGACAGGAAGGCCTTGACCAGCGCCTCGGCACCGTCGGAGAGCTCGATCCGCGTCCCGACTTCCGCGATCACGGATTCGGGCAGGCCGGCAAGTGTTTTCACCCGGGCATGCAGGCTCTGGGCAAAGTCCAGCTCGCCGCGCATCGCTGCCTCGGTCACGGCCGCGACTTCTGCCTCACGCCCGGCGTGCGCAGCCAGCAGCTCGATGACCTCCTGCTTGATCAGGGTGGAATCAACATCCATGACCAGAAGCTTCCGGCCGGGTTCCACCAGGGATGCGGGGACGACGGCGCTCTGGGCGGGGGCAGCTCCACCGTCCAGGGCCGCTGCGGCAGCGGCGGTGACGGCAGTCCGCAGCGCCGCGAGAGGGCCGTCGTAGGTTACGAACAGTTTCGAAACCACATAGCCGTCCCCTTCGGCGTTCTCCAGTTCAACGATCCGCGCCCCGGCGGCGGCAACGGCCTGCTGGACCCGTCCGAGGTACGCGTCAGCGAGTTCGCGTCCGTAGCTGACAACGCTGTATTCCGGAGAGGTTTCAGGGGACATGCGTGGATTCCGATCTTCGTGCAGTGCGGGCGGCCGGTCTGGACACGGCCGTGGGACGTGCGGCGGCGTCGCGTTTCGCCAACGCGCCTTTCTTTAGCCTAGTGTCTACTGCTATGAGTGATGTTCTTGAATTTGCCGGAGTAAGTGTCGTCCGGGGCGGAAAAACCCTATTGGACGGCGTGAACTGGCAGGTGAGGGAAGGCGAACGCTGGGTCATCATGGGACCCAACGGCGCCGGCAAGACCACGCTGCTGCAGATTGCCGGCGGCCGGATGCACCCGACCCGCGGCATGGCCGGAATCCTGGAAGAAGTCCTGGGCGCCGTCGACGTTTTTGAACTGCGTCCGCGCATCGGACTCGCCTCTGCTGCCCTTGCCAACCAGATCCCCGAGCACGAGACCGTCCTCAACGTAGTCCTCACCGCCGCCTACGGCATGACCGGACGCTGGCGCGAGAAGTACGACAAGCTTGATGAGCGGCGCGCTTTCCGGCTGCTGCATGACTGGGGAATGTCCACGTACATTAACCGCAGGTTCGCTTCCCTGAGCGAAGGCGAACGAAAGCGCGTCCAGATTGCCCGCGCGCTGATGACGGACCCTGAACTGCTGCTGCTGGATGAGCCTGCCGCCGGCCTGGACCTGGCCGGCCGCGAAGACCTCGTCCAGCGCCTGGCCAACCTGGCGGCGGATGAGGACGCACCGGCGATCGTCCTGGTGACCCACCACCTTGAAGAAGTTCCGCCGGGCTTCACCCACGCACTGCTGATGCGCGAGGGCACCGTTGTTGCCGCCGGTGCCATCGACACCGTGTTCACCGAAGAGCACCTGAGCACCGCCTTTGACCTGCCGCTGGCCGTCCAGCGGGATGCCGGCGGCCGCTACACCGCCACGGCCCGCCGCTAAACAGAACCTCCAGCTGAATGTTCCTGTCTTCGGCAGGGTGGCTTCACGACGCCCTGGTCCTGTTCGCCGGCCTTTGGGCCGGAACCATCAACGCGATAGTGGGCTCGGGCACCCTGGTGACTTTCCCGGTGCTCGTGGCACTGGGCTATGCGCCGGTGGCCGCCACCATCAGCAACGCCATGGGACTGGTGGCAGGGAACATCGCCGGCTCCTGGGGTTACCGGCGGGAACTGGCGGGACTCGGCGGCACCCTGCTCCGGCTCCTGCCGGCCTCGATTCTGGGCGGGATCACGGGTGCCTGGCTGCTGCTGCACCTGCCGGAGGATGTCTTCGGCACCGTGGCTCCGTTCCTGATCGTGCTGGCCCTGCTGTTCGTTGTTTTCCAGCCCAAACTCCAGGCCTGGGTGCGCGCACGCGCGGCGAGGAATGAGCAGGCCGGGGACGTCCCGGAGGGCCCTGCCCGTCCGTCCTGGCAGCTGACCGTGCTGATTTTCCTCGCCGGCGTGTACGGCGGGTACTTCGTAGCCGCACAGGGCATCCTGCTGGTCGGTATCCTGGGCATCTTCCTCCACGGCACCCTGCAGAACGCCAATGCCGTCAAGAACGTCCTTGTGCTGGGCGTGAACGTGGTGGCCGCGTCGTCGTACCTGCTCTTCGCCTTCGACCGGATCATCTGGCCCGTCGTAGCACTGATCGCGGTCGGCTCGCTGATCGGCGGATTCGTTGGGGCGGCCGTTGGCCGCAGGCTGCACCCGGTGGCCCTGCGCACGGTGATCGTAGTGCTGGGGCTGGTGGCCCTGTGGATTATGGTTTTCTAAGTGAGCCTTGTACACCTTGAATCCGCCGATGACCCCCGTGTCTCCGACTACACCCGGCTAACTGACACCGCGCTTCGCCGCCTCCGTGAACCGGCCGAGGGTATGTACATCGCCGAATCATCCAAGGTCCTGCGGCGGGCCATCGACGCCGGCCACACCCCCCGGTCCTTCTTCCTGGCGGAGAAATGGCTGCCTGATCTGCAGGACATCCTGGACCGGTTCCCGGAGGTTCCCGCCTTCGTGGGCACGCCCGGGATACTCGAGTCCATCACCGGCTTCCACCTGCACCGCGGAGCCCTGGCTGCCATGCACCGGCCCGCACCGCTGGAACTGGCCGGAGTGCTGGCTGCCTCGCAGCGGATTGCCATCCTGGAAAACATCGTCGACCACACCAACATCGGGGCGATTTTCCGTTCCGCCGCAGCGCTCGGCGTGGACGCAGTGCTGGTCAGCCCGCAGTGCGCAGACCCGCTCTACCGCCGCGCCATCCGGGTCAGCATGGGCACGGTCTTCCAGGTGCCCTGGCTGCGGCTGGAGTCCTGGCCCGGCGCGCTCACCGAACTGCGGACTGCCGGTTTCACCACGGCCGCCCTGGCTTTGGAAGAAGATTCCCTGTCCCTGCAGGAGCTGGGGGAGCGCCGCTATGACCGGCTGGCGCTCATTCTGGGCACGGAAGGTGACGGCCTGGCACGCAGCACCCTGGCCGAAGTGGACCTGACGGTCCGGATTCCCATGCAGCGCGGAGTGGACTCCCTGAACGTGGCCGCAGCCTCCGCCGTGGCCTTTTGGGAATGCCGGGTTATTTAGCCTCTTCCCCGCTTATATCCGGGACATATTGGTGCCACACTGGGCGGTGCACGAAGCACCACCGTCTTTCTTGACCCCCGGGGGGCAGTCCATGCCAGCACGCAAGCACGGTTATCGGCGGATTTCCGCTCTGTGCCTTGCGGCCGCACTGCTCCCGGCTGTGGCAGCCTGCGGGCCGACGGCGGACCAGGTGACAGCCAGGACGGAAGCCCGCACATCCACGCCCGCCGCGCCCCCGCCGGTTCCCCAGCAGGCCCGGGTGCGTACTGCCGAACCTGATCCAACCATCGTTCCGGAGCCCATCCAGGTCACCGTGAGCGGCGCCCAGGCAGGTATGGCCGAACCAGTCCAGGAAGCCTGCCAGTTGCTGCTTCGACAGGACACCGGAGAGTTCGCAGAAGCAGGGAACTGTGTGGCAGCTGCCATGGAGGCGGGGACTGGAGGGGAGCAAAAGGTGACGACGACGGCCAGCTGGCTGCCGCCGGGAACCTACACGATGGTCTTCCGCACCGCCCCCGAGTTCGCCATGGAACTGCAAAGTGCCGACGGCGAGCTGGCGATCTCCGTTGCCGGCGGCACCAGGACACTGCGGACACCGGAGTCGGAGGTGAAGGCGGATTCCTCCGGCGGCGCGGAAGAAACCTATGCCGCTGTCCTGGCCGACGCGGCTGAGCTCACTGCCAATCCGGAACGGCTCCGCGGCCTTATGCAGACCGCCGGCCCTGCCCGGGCTGAATACGGAGTGGACTACAACGGTGCCCCGGCAACCCGGCTGACCGCCGTCGTCGAGCCGGAAAACCCGGGCGACTTCGCGGGGACGGTTGTGCTGACCCTTGACGATCTTTACCGCCCGCTCCTGGTCGAGTATGCGGGAACAAACCGCGGCATCAATACCTCCATCCGAGCGGAGATCTCCGGCTGGGGAAGCAGCGGGGCACTGCGCTAAGCTTTCGGGTGCCGGGGCAGATGCTGCCGCCGTGCCGCTTTTGCGCAGAATGGCCCACCTTGCGCTAACATTGATTGTTGGCCAATCGGCCTCAAGAGCTTTGAACCCCAATGTGCCTGGCAAAATCCAGTCACCTAGAGAAGGTATTACTGTGAAGTCTGACATCCACCCCACGTACGCGCCGGTAGTCTTCCGTGACCTTGCGTCCGACACCGCGTTCCTGACCAACTCCACGGCGACGTCCTCCAAGACGATCGAATGGGAAGACGGCAACACCTACCCGCTGATCGAGGTGGAAATCTCCTCCGCATCGCACCCGTTCTACACGGGCAAGCAGCGCATCATGGACTCCGCCGGCCGCGTGGAGCGCTTCAACGCACGCTTCAAGGGCTTCGGCGGCAAGAAGTAGCCTTAGCGCTACTTGGCAGCTGCCTAGAATTGAAAGGTCCGTCCGGAATGTTCCGGGCGGGCCTTTCGTTTACGTCCATACCCGGCGCGGATGCGCTGCGAGCAGTAGGAATTCTTCCAGGAGGATCAGCATGAGCGAAGCACACGACGGCAGCCGGCACGGGGAGTACAAGGTCCCCGGAGGCAAACTGGTCGTGGTGGACCTCGAGGTGAAGGACGGCCGCCTGGATTCAGTGTCCCTCAGCGGTGATTTCTTTCTGGAACCCGATGACGCGCTCGAGGAGATCAACGCCGCATTGACCGGCCTCTCCGCCGAGAGCACCGCGGAGCAAATTGCCGACGCCGTCCGCTCCCGGCTGCGCCCGGACGTTGTTATGTTCGGCTTCTCGCCCGAGGCGGTTGCCATCACCACCCGGCGGGCGCTGGCCAAGGCAACCAGCTGGGGAGACCACGAATGGGAGATCATTCCGCCCACCCCGCTTTCCACGCACATGCACGTGGCCATGGACGAAGTCCTGGCAGAGGAAGTCGCCGCAGGGCGGCGGAGCCCCACACTCCGGTTCTGGGAGTGGGAGTCCCCGTCCGTGGTGATCGGCAGCTTCCAGTCCCTGCGCAACGAGGTGGACCCTGAGGGTGCCGAGCGCCACGGCGTCACCGTTGTGCGGCGGATCAGCGGCGGTGGTGCCATGTTCATGGAGCACGGCAACGCCATCACCTACTCGCTCTACGTTCCGCAGTCATTGGTGGATGGTCTGAGCTTTGCTGATTCCTATCCCTTCCTGGATGCCTGGGTCATGGAGTCGCTGGAACGCCTGGGCATCAAGGCCTGGTACCAGCCGCTCAATGACATCGCTACGGACCAGGGCAAGATCGGCGGCGCGGCGCAGAAGCGGCTGAGCTCCGGAGCCATGCTCCACCACGTGACCATGTCCTACGACATCGATGCGGACAAGATGGTCCAGGTGCTGCGCATAGGCAAGGAAAAACTCTCCGACAAGGGAACCCGCAGCGCCAAGAAGCGGGTGGATCCGCTGCGCCGGCAGACAGGGCTGAGCCGCGAGGACATCCTGGACACCATGATCAAGACCTTTGCTGAACGCTATGGCGCGAAGACCACCGGCATTTCCGAGGCGGAGATGGAACGTGCCAGGGAAAAGGTCGTCTCCAAGTTCGATACTCCGGAATGGATCAACCGGGTCCCGTAGTCCCTGCTACCTAACCGCACGAACGGCATCTAGACTTCCCGGCATGGAAAAGAAGTCGCTAACGGCGCTGGTAAGGAACCATCTGGAGACGGCCAGGCAGGCTTCCTCCGGCCGAAGCGCAGCCACCGTGTACGGCGGGCATGAGCATGTGATGCGCCAAACCGTCATCGCCCTGGCCGCGGGTTTTAGCCTGGACGAGCACGAGAACCCCGGCGAGGCCACCATTACCGTGCTCAAGGGACGGATCACACTGCTCTCGGAGGGCGAGAGCTGGGAAGGTTCGGCCGGGGACCTGCTGATCGTTCCGCAGGCCCGCCACGCGGTCAACGCCGTCGAGGACTCGGCTTTCCTGCTCAGCGTCGCCAAGCGCCGCTAGCGCGCGGCCGCCTGGGCCCGCAGTGCCCGCAGCAGCTGGTCCTGGGACTCGATGATGATGCGGCGCAGCGCAGCCGGGGCTTCCCGATTGGCTTCAAGCCATTCCTGGCTCAGCGCGAGCACCGGATGGTCGGCCGGTACGGTGTGCTGGGGCAGGTCCTGCGCGATCGGATACAGGCCGGCAACCACACGTGAGGCAAGTTCGATGCTCCGGCTGGACCAGACGGTCTCCAGGTCTGCGAAGTAGTCCGGGATGAAGGCGTCCAGAAGTTCGTGCCCGCCGATGTTAAAGCCCTCGATGGTTGCCGACAAAAGCTCATTGGACAGCTCTCCGGCATGGACCGCGGCTTCCCAGGCAGCTGCCTTGACACCCGGATCGGGCAGCGCCGCGGCTGCCACGGTGTAACCGACCCGGCCGGCAGCTGTGTTGTCGGCCGCCAGCTCAGCCTTGAACTCTTCCGGGCCTGCCGAACCTGTTCCTGCCAGTGCCTGCCACAGCCGCCACCTCAGGTCCGCGTCCACGGTCAGTCCCGGGTAGGAGACGCTGCCGGAGAGCAGCCCGCGCAGCAGCTCATTGTGGCTGGTGGTGTAGCGTCCCAGCGCGGCGGCCGTCCTGGCCAGGATCAGCTGGCTGTCGCTTCCCTCCGGGGCATCCGCGAGCTGGTCGGCTACGGCGGTGATGAGCTGCTCTCGCAGTGCGGCACGTATCTCGGCGGGCGCGTAGCGTTCGACGGCGGTGCGTGCGTTGTCCAGCAGCACCTGCTTCACACCTGCGCCGGGCTCGGACGGGGCCGTCCGAATCACCAGGCGAAGGTAATCGCGGGCGGACAGGACGCCGTCGCGCACACTGTTCCACAGGGCAGACAGACAGATGGCGCGGGCGAGCGGGTCCCGCAGGCGGGGAAGCGACTCCAGCAGAGTGGCCAGCGACGCCGGATCGAACCGGATCTTGGCGTAGGTGAGGTCGCCGTCGTTGGGCAGCAGCAGTGCAGGCACGGGCTTCCCGGCGAGCTCAGGCACCGGGGTACGGCGGCCGGCGACGTCGATCTCCACGAAACCGGTGCGTTCTAGCCAGCCGTCTTCAGTGAAGTCGTAGGAACCCAGCCGCACGCGGTGCGGCCTGGGCATCTGCTCTCCGCTGACCGGATCCGGTGCGTCCTGAAGGACGGTGACCGAGGCGTAGGTGCCGTCCGGAGCTGTCTGCGCCTCCACGGAGAGGACGGGAACGCCCGCAGTCTGCAGCCACAGCCGGGACCATTCGCTCATGTCCCGGCCGGAGGCCGCGCCGAGCACGTCCAGCAGGTCCGCCAGGGTGGTGTTGCCCCAGGCATGCCGAGCAAAATAAATGCGTGAGGCGTCGATGAACGCCTCGAACCCGACGTAGGCTACCAGCTGCTTGAGCACCGAAGCGCCCTTGGCGTAGGTGATGCCGTCGAAGTTCTGCTTGGCCGCCTCCAGGTTCTGGATGTCCGCCACGATGGGGTGCGTCGTGGGCAGCTGGTCCTGGACGTAGGCCCACGCCTTGCGGCGGTTCGCGAAGCTGATCCACGAATTCGTCCATTCCGTCGCTTCATCCACGGCGAGGGCACCCATGTAGTCCGCGAAGGACTCCTTGAGCCACAGGTCGTCCCACCAGCGCATGGTCACCAGGTCGCCGAACCACATATGGGCCATCTCGTGCAGAATAGTGTTCGCCCGTGCCTCGTACTGGGCCTCGGTGGCCTTGGTCCGGAACACGTAGGCCTCGGTGAACGTCACGAGGCCCGGGTTCTCCATCGCGCCCAGGTTGTATTCCGGCACAAAGGCCTGGTCGTACTTCCCGAAGGGGTAGGGGTAGGCGAAGAGCTGGTGGAAATAGCTGAGCCCGCGCTTGGTGGTGTCGAAGATGCTGTCCGCGTCGAAGTGCTCCGCGAGCGAGGCGCGGCAGTAGGCACCGAGGGGAACAACCAGCTCGTCACCGTTGGGAAGGGAAGTGCTCCAGGTGTCTTCGGCCTTGAAGTATGGTCCTGCCAGCACTGTGGTGATGTAGGTGGAGATCCGCTTTGTGGGGGAGAAATCCCACCGGCTGAGGGTGCCGTCTCCCAGCGGCGTCCGTGCCGCCTCCAGGCCGTTTGATGCTACTTCCCAGTTCGTGGGCGCAGTGACGTGGAACGTGAAAGCGGCCTTGAGGTCCGGCTGTTCAAAGTTGGCGAAGACCCGCCGGGCGTCGGCCGGCTCGTACTGCGTGTACAGGTATGTTGCGCCGTCCGCGGGATCCGTGAACCGGTGCAGCCCTTCGCCGCTGCGGCTGTAGAGGGCTGTGCCCTCAACACTGACGATGTTGGTTCCGGCAACCAGATTATGCAGCATTATCCGAGAACCGGTCACCGTCTCCGCCGGGTCATAGGCCTTTCCGTTGACAACTACGGCCTCGACTCCGCCGTGGATAAAGTCGAGGAAGGTCGAGGCGCCCTCCTCGTCGCAGTCGAAGGTAATGGTGCTCCGTGACCGGAATCCCGCTGCCGCCGGGTCGGCAGCACTGCCGAGGTCCAGTTCGACGTCGTAGGAATCAACACGCAGCAGGGCGGAACGGGCAGCTGCTTCTTCGCGGCTCAGGTTTTCGTTAGGCACCAGTTCATTCAACCACTTCGTCCGATGATGGGGGAGGCGGCGTGTCCCGGGCGCGCTGCTGCCGGGACAGGCGCCGCCGGTCAGCGGGTCCCCATGCTCCCGCAGCCAGACGCTGCATTGAGAGGCTGCCCAACACGATAAAGAACGGAACATACAGGTAGAGGAACCGGGCGCGCCCTTCGGAGAGAGCCAGGAACACAAACAGTCCGAGCAGCGCAATCCGGACCGTCACCGCACCGCGGGAATTCAGCGGCGGGCCACGCAGGAACAGCCCCGCACCGCACAGGGCCAGGACGAGGAACCAGGTTCCCTGCCACACGTTCAGCAGGACACCAAAGCCCGGGCGTCCAGGTCCGTAAAAGTCCTGGACGGTGCGGCTCAGCGGATCGTCCGCGATGAAGTCGTCCGCGGTCATCCTGCCTTCGCCCCAGCTGAAGAATGACCCGTCACCCGTCATCCAGCGGAGCTTCGCGTTCAGGAACCCGGCGTAGCCCCAGGGGCCCATCGCGGCAACACGCTCACGGTAGGCTTCCACTCCGGCGTCAAACCGTTCCTGGGGGTCCGCAATCTGCTGTGTCCCGATTCGGTCCTGCTCGTTATACGCGCCGTAGTAGTCCCCATGGCGGCCCGGATACTGCTGTGCACCCACCTTGAGGAAATGGGTGAACGGCATGGCCAGTTCCTTATCAGCGCTGTCCTTGCCCAGCAGGGATCCTGTCCAGGCACCGAGGACAGCGCTGGTCCCGGCGAAGCAGCCGGCAGCCACGGCTACCGACAGCACACTCGTCAGAAGATCTTTCCCCCAGGATCGACGGCGAGGGGAAAGCAAAGTGACGAGCGCAGCGGCTACCAGCACTATAAGCACCGTCGGTTTAACCCCGTAGCCCACGGCGGACAGTGCTCCTGCAGCCGCCCAGAGCAGCAGGCGGCCCGGCAGCCGGCACCTGCCTGCCACGACCAGAAGGCAGAAGATCGAAATGGTGAACGGGAGCGCGGCCGTATCGGAATAGAAAACCGGCAGCCACGGCGAAAGGACAATCAGGATGATTGAAGGGACCAGAGTCATTCTGGCGGCCCGGCGCCCGCCGAGAAGAGCCGCCGCGGCGTAGGTGAGCAGCACGCCGCAGAAAAGCAGTGCAGCGCCCAGGTAGGCCACGGACTGGCGCAGATCCTGCGCACCCAGCCCGTCGGCAACCACTAGATATCTGCTCAGCAGGAGCATCAGGAGGGTGTTGTTCGGGTTGGCCTGAAAGTAGTTCCCGTCCACAGCTTCCGGCCCTCCCTCGAGCGCAAGACCCCTGGCCGAAAAGAACACAACTGCAGCATCCCAGTCCGGCGGCAACCGGACAGCGTCAGCGAATCTCATCAGTACTGCGAACACGGCCGCCCAGCCCAGAACGGATCCCATGACCTGGATCCACCGGAATCTGAGCAGGCGGTCCAGTAGGTCCAGCAACCACGGGATGCCGAGCATCAGTGCCAGGACAGCTGCGCCTGCAAGCAGCGCCGCCCAGGTCTCGTAGCGTGAGAACCCGTATGACGGAACGAAGAGGTTGGATACGAGAAGCCAGAGCGCCAGTGCACACCAAACGGATCCTGCCACCCTCGGAAGCAGCCCGGCGGTCGCTTCCTCCGTTCCTGTGCCTCCGTAGTTTCCCTGCGCACCACGCGAAAGGAGAGCGTGAGCCATAAAGCCCCCTATGGTCCGCAAGTGGTGGATGCCCGGTGGACTGAGACTATGCGCGCCCCGCTCCTCCCTGCAACGGCTTCCCGGTGCTGCGGGGCACAGGAGCCTGCGGTCAGGCGGAAGGCACCAGAAGCACTGCCAGCGCCAGGGCGGACGCCACGATGACCGCCCAGGAAAGCAGGGAGGCCGCTGCCGCCCGCCCTCCGGTGCGGGCAAGGCTGCGCAGGTTCACAGACGCGCCGAGGCCGAAGAGCGCCGCAGCGAAGAGCAGCTCCTGCAGCACCGCCGCCGCCTCCAGCAGGCCGCCGGGCAGGAGCCCGGTGGTCCGCAGGGCAACCGCGGCCACAAAACCTGCCACGAACAAGGGGACCAGGGGAGGGAACTTGCCATCGCCCGAATTCCCGGCCCTGCGGCGGTGCTGCAGGCCGGCCAGCGCGCTGACGGGGGCCAGCATCAGGACCCGCACCAGTTTCACCACAACCGCAAGCGCCAGGGCCGCCGCGCCCCCCGTCTGGGCCGTGGCTACTACCTGTCCCACGTCATGAACGGAGGCACCGGCCAGGAATCCGAATCTCTCCGGAGACACGCCCAGCACCACGCTGAGCAGGGGCAGGACGGCTATGGCAAGGGTTCCGCAGAGCGTGACCATTGCTGCCGGAACCGCTGCCTGCTCCGACCGGACGCCCCGTGCCGCTGCCACGGCTCCGATTGCTGAGACCCCGCAGATTGAAAACCCGGCAGCTACCAGGACCGGTTCCTCGCCCGGAAGACGGAAGGCCCGGCAGACCAGATACGTTGCTCCGAAGGAAAACCCAACCAGCGCAATAATGAGCACCACAGTGAGCCAGCCAAGGCCGGCGATGTCCACGAGTGAAACCTTCAGACCCAGCAGGACAATGCCTAGGCGCAGGAATCTTTTGGCAGCGAGGGCCAGGCCTGGACGCCAGGGTCCGGCTGCAAGCCCGGCCGGACCGGGTACATTCCCGACGGCGAGTCCGAGGATTACCGCCGCGGTCAGCACCGGGACAGCCGGGAACACCCGGTGCAGCAGGAGGCAAAGCACGACGGCGGCGGCTGCGGCCGCGAGACCGGGGACGTTGGCGCGGGTAGCGGTGGGCGCTGGCATCCTCCTACCTTCGCCGAGAAGCCCCCGCAGGGCCAACCCAGCACTGCACCGTTACCGCCCCGGGGCCCCATTGGTAGACTGATGCGGACCAGTTCGCGAGCCGAGCACAGGGGTATCCCATGCAGCATGGCAGCAACTCCGGGTCCGGAACACCGGTGGCCGGCTCCTCACGTTCCCCGGCAGCTTCCCCGGTGCCGGATCCCTGGACCCTACCCGGCGCGGAAGTCGCCAGAGCCCTGGACACCGATCCGGCAACGGGCCTGGGCACCGCAGAGGCAGGGCGCCGGCTGGCGGCGTACGGAACCAACCAGCTTGCCGGCAAGCCTCCCGTGCCCGCATGGCGGAAGGTTCTGGCCCTGCTCTCCGACCGGCTCATCCTGGTGCTGCTCGCCGCTGCAGTGATCAGCGCCGTCGTCTCCCATGAGCTTGAAACGCCTATCGTCATCCTTGCCGTGGTCATCCTGAACACCTGCCTGAACTACGTCCAGGAGCGGCGTGCGGAGAACAGTTTGGAAGCGCTCCGGCGGACGGATGTGGGAACCACACGTGTCCGTCGGAGCGGCACTGTCTCCACGCTTCCGCGAACGGAGCTGGTGCCGGGGGACATTGTGCTGCTGGAAGCGGGGGACTCGGTACCGGCGGACGGCAGGCTGCTCGAAGCAGTCCGGCTGCAGGCCGCAGAGGCAGCGCTCACGGGCGAATCGCAGCCGGTCAACAAGGACGCGGCCTCCATCCAGGCGGCCGATTCGCCGGTGGCCGACCGGCACGGGATGCTCTACATGGGCACCGACGTCAGCCGCGGCCGGGCCACGATGGTGGTCACCGGCACGGGCATGGACACCCAGATGGGCAGGATCGCGCATCTGCTGGGCAGCACACAGGACGAGAAAACGACGCTGCAGCGCAGCATCGACCAGCTTGCCGCCCTGTTGACCTGGATTGCCCTGGGCGTCGTGGCACTCGTCTTTGTTCTGGGACTGCTGCGCGGGGAAGACCTGAACACACTGCTGCTGACTTCCGTGTCCCTCGCCGTGGCCACCATCCCCGAGGGGCTGACCGCCGTCGTCGCCTTCACGCTGGCCATGGGAGCCTCCCGGCTGGCGGCACGCGGAGCCATCATCAAGCAGCTTTCAGCCGTGGAGACCCTCGGCGGAACCTCACACATCTGCACCGACAAGACCGGCACGCTCACCCTGAATGAGATGACCGTGCGGCGGATGGTCTCCGCCTTTGGCCTCAGGTGCCGCGTCACCGGAACCGGGTATGGGCTGGAAGGCAAGATCCTCAGTCCCGACGGCGGTGAGGTTCCGGTAATGACGGAGGCTTACCTGGCCATGGTGCTGTGCAACGACGCGTCCGTGACAGACGGAGTGCTCAGCGGCGACCCGACCGAAGGTGCCCTGGTGGTGCTGGCCGAAAAAGCAGGCATAGACCCCGTGGGCGCACGTGCAGAGCACCCGCGGCTCGCGGAGGTGCCGTTCGACTCGGAATACAAGTTCATGGCCACGTTCAACACGGACAGGCGCATTCCGGACAGGACCTGGTGCAACGTCAAGGGTGCGCCGGGTGTTGTCCTGGACCTCTGCACCCACTTTGCCGGCCCGGACGGAGTTGAGCCCCTGACCCCGGAGCACCGGGACCGGGTACTCAGCGAAGTGGAACTGATCGCCGATGCCGGCCTGCGCACCCTCGCAGTAGCCGGGCGTCCCGTCGATGAACTTCCGCCCGCTGAACCGGAGCAGCTTCGCCGCGCCGTGGCCGGACTGGTGCTGTACGCCGTCGTCGGCATCATGGATCCGCCGCGCCGCGAGGCGCGCGATGCGATCGATGAGGCGCGCGCCGCGGGGATCCAGGTACACATGATCACCGGCGACCACCTGGTCACGGCGTCCGCCATCGCCAAGGACCTTGGCATCCCGGGGGAGTCCGTGGCAGGCTCCGAGCTGGACGGCCTTGACGACCACCGGCTGCAGGAACTGGCACCGAAGGTCGGCGTGCTGGCCCGGGTTTCCCCGGAACACAAGCTGCGTGTGGTCGAGGCGCTGCAGGCTGACGGTTCGGTGGTGGCCATGACGGGCGACGGCGTCAATGACGCTCCGGCGCTGAAGCGGGCGGACATTGGGATTGCCATGGGCATCACCGGGACGGACGTGTCCAAGGGTGCAGCGCGGATGATCCTGACCGATGACAACTTCGCCACCATTGTTGCCGCTGTCCGGGAAGGCCGCGGGATCTACGCGAACATCATCAAGTTCGTCCGGTTCCAGCTGACCACCGCGTGGGGTTTTGTGCTGATTTTCCTGGCCGCTGCCACGTTCGGCTTTGCCGGGGGAGCGCCGTTCACCGCAATCCAGATCCTCTGGGTGAACATCATCATGGACGGTCCGCCGGCACTGGCCCTGGGCGTGGACTCAACCGACCCGAAAGTGATGAGGCAGCCGCCGCGCAAACCCCGCGAGCCGCTGCTGACCGGCCAGCGGCTGGCCGCGCTGGCGGTCGCCGGGCTGGTGATGGCCGGCGGAACCTGCTGGGTGCTGCTGGCGGCGCCGTCGCTCTTCCCGGAGGCTGCTGCCGCCAGCACCAATTTCGCTACGACCATGGCCTTCACGACGTTCGTTTTCTACCAGGTCTTCAATCTGCTCAACGTCCGCAGCGAGACGTCCTCGGTCTTCTCGCTGCAGACGTTCACCAACCGGACTATCTGGTTCGCACTGGGCGCCGTAGTCCTGCTGCAGGTCCTGGTGGTCCAGCTGGGATTCTTCGAGGACCTCTTCGACACGGTTCCGCTGAACTCCGACCAGTGGCTGCTCTGCCTGGGCGTAGCCGCAACCATCGTCGTAGTGTCAGAACTGAGCAAGGGCATAGGTGCCCTTCGCCGCCGGGCTGCTACCAGGGCGAAGGCCGGTAATCCTTGAGGAACACGCCGTGCAGGTCCTCGCCGGCTTCGCCCATCACAATCGGGTCATAGACCCGTGCGGCGCCGTCCACCAGGTCCAGGGGCGCGTGGAAGCCTTCTTCGGCCAGGCGGACCTTGGTGGGATGCGGGCGTTCGTCGGTAATCCAGCCGGTGTCCACCGCCGTCATCAGGATGCCGTCGGTCTCCAGCATTTCGCCGGCGCTGGTGCGGGTGAGCATGTTCAGCGAAGCCTTGGCCATGTTGGTGTGGGGGTGTCCCGGGCCCTTGTAGCGGCGGGCGAACTGGCCCTCCATGGCGGAGACGTTCACGATGTACTTGCGCCGGGCGGGGGAGGCCGCCATGGCCGGGCGGAGCCGGTTGACCAGCAGGAACGGTGCCGTGACGTTGCACAGCTGCACTTCGAGCATTTCCAGCGGCTCCACCTGGTCCACCACCTGGGTCCAGGAGTTGATAGGAGCGGTGTCCGGGACGAGGCCGCCGGCGTCGATCGCCGTCCCGTCTCCGAGTTTGGCGAGGGACGACGAACCGGCCGTCAGCGCCAGCGAGGTTACTGCGTCGCCTGCCAGGACCGGATGCTCCGCGACTGAGCCTGCCAGCGCCGTGGGGTGGGCGTTGTAGGTGTTGCCGAAGGTCACCAGTTCCGGCATCGGCTTATTCGACGGCAGCTCTTCGAGCTCGGCGTCCATCAGCGGCTGGTAGGCGTTGGAACTGCGGCGCACGGTCTGCGCGGCGTTGTTGATGAGGATGTCCAGCGGCCCGTCAGCGGCAACCGCGTCGGCCAGGGAAATCACCTGGGCCGGATCACGCAGGTCGATGCCGACGATCTTCAGCCGGTGCAGCCAGTCCGCGGAGTCCTCCATCGCGGCGAAGCGCCGGGCGGCGTCCTTCGGGAAGCGGGTTGTGATGGTGGTGTGGGCGCCGTCGCGCAGCAGCCGCAGCGCAATGTACATGCCGATTTTCGCCCGGCCGCCGGTGAGCAGGGCGCGCCGGCCGGTGAGGTCCGTCCTGGCATCTCGCTTAGCGTGGCTGAATGCGGCGCACTCCGGGCAGAGCTGGTGGTAGAAAGCATCCACCAGGGTGTAGGGCTGCTTGCAGATGTAGCAGTTCCGCGGCTTGAGCAGGGTGCCGGCGGACGGACCGTGGGCCGAACTGCGCAGCTGTGCGCCCCTGGTCTCGTCATCGATCCGGTCCGGCGCGCCGGTGGCGGTGCGGGCCACAACGGCACGGTCCGCCTCTGCGACGGCGTCGCGCTT
Organism: Arthrobacter sp. 3Tela_A; assembly: GCF_049311025.1. Classification (NCBI taxonomy): domain Bacteria; kingdom Bacillati; phylum Actinomycetota; class Actinomycetes; order Micrococcales; family Micrococcaceae; genus Arthrobacter; species Arthrobacter sp. 3Tela_A. Next base: position 32,157 of record NZ_JAXIOM010000002.1, on the reverse strand, counting down.
GGCCACCTTGCGGTGCTTCTTGACGGCCTTGAACATCTTCGCCGTGGCCCGGCGGACGGCCACATGATCCGGATGGTCCTCGTCCAGGGCGTGGATGGTGGAGAGGACCCGAAGGCAGGTGCTGAGGTCTTCGGGGCTGAGGTCTGTGCTGCTCATCGATCACGTTTCTGCGGTGGGTCCGCCGGGGGTATGCGCGGCGGAGGGCAAACTGGTGCACCTCGACCTTACCGCCAACCCGCCCGCCGCCCCTTATCGGGCGGTCCGCGTCACTCCGGGCGGACTGTCTGTCCCTTGCTGAGAACCGTCAGGCCCGACGCCGTCACCGTGTAGCCCCGCGCCAGGTCCAGTTCGCGGTCCACGCCTACCGTGGCGCCCGGCGGGATTTCGACGAACTTGTCCACGATCGCACGCTTGACCACCGCTCCTGCACCGACCCGCACTCCGTCCATGATCACACTGTCAGTCACCGTGGCGGAGGCGTCCACATAGACGTCGTGCCCCAGCACGGAGCCGCTGACGGTGCCCCCGGAAATCACAGCGCCGTTTGCCACGATCGAGTCAACAGCAGTGCCCGGGGCGGCGGAGGAATCCCGCACGAACTTGGCCGGCGGGGAAATGCTCTGCCGGGTGTAAATGGGCCACTGCAGGTTGTAGAGGTTGAAGGACGGCACGGGGGAGATCAGGTCCATGTGCGCGTCATAGTAGGAGTCCAGGGTGCCCACGTCGCGCCAGTAGCGCTGGTCCCGTTCCGTGGCGCCGGGAATGATGTTCTCGGTGAAGTCATAGACGTTGGCCTCACCGCGTTCCACGAACCAGGGGATGATGTCTCCGCCCATGTCGTGCTTGGTGATCAGGCGTTCGGCGTCTATCCGCAGTGCCTCAACCAGGGCTTCGGTGGTGAAGACGTAGTTGCCCATGGAAGCCAGGAAACTCCCGGGATCATCGGGCAGGCCGGGGGTGCTGGACGGCTTTTCAACGAACGCGGCAATCCGGCCCGGATCCCCTGGATCCGTTTCGATGACGCCGAACTGGTCCGCCATGGCCAGCGGCTGCCGGACCGCTGCCACGCTGCACGGCGCTCCGGAGGCGATGTGCGCCTCCACCATCTGGGAAAAGTCCATCCGGTAGACGTGGTCCGCACCGATGACGACGACGATGTCCGGACGGGCGTCGTCGATCAGGTTCATTGACTGGTACAGGGCGTTCGCGCTGCCCAGGAACCAGCTTTTGCCTACGCGCTGCTGCGCCGGCACGGAAGCAACATAGTTCTGCAGCTGGGTGGACAGGCGCCAGGTCTCGGAGATGTGCCGGTCCAGGCTGTGGGACTTGTACTGGGTAAGCACCACGATCTGCAGGTAGCCGGAGTTCACCAGGTTGGAGAGGGCAAAGTCGATCAGCCGGTATTTGCCGGCGAAGGGCACCGCGGGTTTGGCCCGGTCTGCAGTCAGCGGCATCAGCCGCTTGCCCTCGCCGCCGGCGAGGACGACGGACAGGACTTTCTTCGGTGCCATGTGTCTGCTCCTGACTGCTCCCGGGAACCGGGAAAACGGATAAGCCTTGCCTGACTGGGAAGCCTGCTGACAAACACACTAGATCACTGCGCCTGATGTGCACTACGTTGATCAAGTGCGAGTAGATATCGTTTCCAAGGAATTCCCCCCGGACATCTATGGGGGCGCCGGTGTCCATGTGGCGGAACTGAGCCGTGTCCTGGCCTCCCGGGCTGACCTGCGGGTTCACTGTTTCGGTGCGCCCCGGGAGGCGGATTACCACGGCGCCCGGGTCCAGGCGTATCCGGTGCCGGCCGAACTGGCGGCCGCCAACCCCGCAGTGCAGACCCTGGGGACGGACCTGGACATGCTCCAGGGACTTGAAGGCACGGACCTGATCCATTCGCATACCTGGTACGCGAACATGGCGGGCCATCTGGGTTCCCTGCTCTACGGCGTGCCGCACGTGCTCAGCGCCCACAGCCTTGAGCCGCTGCGTCCGTGGAAGGCTGAGCAGCTCGGCGGCGGCTACGCACTGTCCTCCTGGGTGGAGAAAACCGCGTACGACGCCGCTTCGGCCATCATTGCCGTATCCGAAGGGATGCGGAAGGACATTCTGCGCGCCTATCCGGAAGTCACCCCCGGCAAGGTACGCGTTGTCCACAACGGGATCGACACCGAAACCTGGCACCCGGACCACGATCCGGACGGAGTGCGGGCACTGGGCATCGACCCGGATGCGCCTTCCGTCGTGTTCGTGGGACGCAACACCCGCCAGAAAGGTGTTCCATACCTGCTGCGGTCCGCCGCGCTGCTGCCGCCGGAGGTCCAGCTGGTCCTCTGCCTGGGCGCAGCGGACACCCCGGAACTCGCCGCGGAGACTGCAGAGCTGATCGCTGAACTGACCCGCTCACGCACCGGCGTCGTCGTCATTGAACGCATGCTGCCGCGCGCAGAGCTGATCAAGGTGCTCAGCTCCGCCACCGTCTTTGCCTGCCCGTCCATCTACGAGCCGCTGGGCATCGTGAACCTCGAAGCCATGGCCTGCGGCACGGCAGTGGTGGCCAGCGCCACCGGCGGCATTCCCGAGGTGGTGGACGACGGCGTCACCGGCCTGCTGGTGCCCATTGACCAGGTGCAGGACGGTACCGGCACACCCCTGGAACCGGAAACCTTTGTCCGGGACTTTGCCGCCGCGCTGACCGTGCTCGTCACCGATCCGGACCGGGCCCGGGAGATGGGGGAGGCCGGCAGGCGCCGCGCCGCGCAGCACTTCTCCTGGGATGCCATCGCCGAGGCGACCCTGCAGGTCTACCGCTCAGTCCTTCCCTAGATTCCAGCAGAACCCGGCTTTCAGGAAACAGCAGCTCGAAAGAAACGCTGAAGGGCCCGGCACCGGAGTTCAACGGGTGCCGGGCCCTTGCGATTTTGATCCTCTACTGCAGGGGTTAGCGCTTGCCCTTGGCTGCCTGCTTGCGCCGCTGGATCAGGATCTTCTCATCCACCGGGGCGGCTCCCGAGGCTCGCAGCATCCGCTGGTACTGCATCGACTCGTCCTGGCGCTGCTTTTCGGCGCCGCTGGCGACGGCTGCACGCAGGTGCTCCGGTCCGTAGCCAAACGCGTCCACCAGGTCCATGGAGTGCGGCCGGATCTTGGCCAGGAGACGGTTGATGTACTCGCTGAGGGTCCGGGCACGCTGTGCGGACAGCCTGCCGTGCATCAGGTACCAGGCCAGGTTCTTTTCGATCAGGCCCAGTCCAAAGAGGTCGCGCAGCCAGGTGACAACCTGGCGGGTCCCCTCGTCCTCAATCCGCTCCAGTCCGCGGGTGAAAGCCTCCCACTGCAGCAGCTCGGCGTGTGCGCGCGCAGCTTCGATGAGATCGTGCTGGTGCCGGTTGAACACTGCCGCCGCTTCGGCCTTTGGCAGCTTGCGCGCCTTCTGCAGCTCGCCGGCGACCTCCGCCACCATGGTGGCCACGCGGTCGGCCAGCAGGTCATGCTGGGTGCGCGGATCGCGGAGGGCAATCGCGGACTTCTTCTCGGATCCGGTGTCCGCCACCGTCTGGACTATCTGGCGCAGGCCGGAGCGGTGGAAGGTGCGTTCGGTGGCCTGTCCCACCACATAACGGGCCAGGACGCCGAAGTCCGCGCCCTGGAATTCCTTGGCGTAGTCGGCCAGGAGCCGCTTGGCAACGAGCTGGAGGAGCACGGTGTTGTCACCTTCGAAGGTGACGTAGATGTCCAGGTCGGAACGCAGCGCAGTGAGCCGGTTCTCGGCCAGGAAGCCGGCGCCGCCGGTAGCCTCGCGGCATTCCTGGAGCGTGTCCAGGGCGTGCCAGGTGGAGAGCGATTTCAGGGCAGCGGCGAGTGTTTCCAGGTCCTGGCGGTTCTCGTCGGTGTCATCGGCACCGGAGAACACGTCGTCGAACTTGGTGAGCAGCTCGTCATGGGCGAAGGACGCGGCGTACGTGGTGGCCAGCAGCGGAAGCAGACGGCGCTGGTGCTGCTGGTAGTCCATCAGCACTTCTTCCACCGTGTCCGAGGCGCCGTTAAACTGCCGGCGTTCGGTGGCGTACTTGATGGCGATGTTCAGGCCCAGCTTCGAGGCGGCCACTGCGGCGCCGTCCAGGGATACCCGGCCCTGGACCAGGGTGCCGATCATGGTGAAGAAGCGCCGGCCCGGGCTTTCGATGGAGGAGGTGTAGGTACCGTCCTCAGCGACGTCACCGTACCGGTTCAGGAGGTTGGTGCGCGGAATCCGGACGTTGGAGAAGTGCAGCCGGCCGTTGTCGATGCCGTTGAGTCCGCCCTTGACGCCGTCGTCCTCGCCGCCGATGCCGGGCAGGAAGCCGTTCTCATCGCGCAGCGGAACGTAGAACGCGTGCACACCGTGGTCCACACCCTTGGTGATCAGATGTGCGAAGACAACGGCGGCCTTGCCGTTGACTGCGGCGTTGCCGATGTAGTCCTTCCACGCCGCGCGGAACGGCGTGTTGATGATGAACTCCTGCGACGCCTCGTCGTATTCAGCGGTGGTGGCGATGCTGGAAACATCCGAGCCGTGGCCGGTTTCGGTCATGGCGAAGCAGCCGGGGATTTCAAGGCTCATGATGCCCGGGAGCCACTTCTCGTGGTGTTCCCTGTTACCCAGGTGCAGGACGGCGGAACCAAACAGCCCCCACTGCACGCCGGCCTTGATCTGCAGCGACGGATCGGCCACCACCAGTTCCGCGAAGCCGGCTACATTTCCGCCGTGGTTGTCCTGGCCGCCCACGTAGGCGGGGAAGGCACGGTGCACAGCATCGGCGTCGACCAGGATCTTGAGCTGGTCCATGACCCGGAGGCGGTGTTCGGTGTGGGACAGGCCCGCTGGGGTGTGCAGTTCGTCCGTTCCGGCCAGCTTCCGGGCCTGGAGACGGATGTCATGCCACTTGCCCAGCAGGGTGCGGCCAAGGGCTTCGACGTTGACTGTTGCCGAGTCGTCTTCGCGGATGACGGTGCTGGCGGGAAGCTGGCGCTGCGGGGTAGAGACTGATTGCGTCATTGCGTGTCCTTACTGGTCGGCGTTCGGCGCTGTGGAGGATTCTCCGCGGCTGCCGTGCGCAGTGGTGGGTTCAGGGGTTTTATGTGTCGGCTGCCCGGGGAGTGTCCCAGCCGATTCCGTCAAACAGCCAGGCGGTGAGCTGGTCGGTCATTTCGGCTTCCGAGGGACGCTCCGGGCCGGGGGTCGCGAGCCACCGCTCACCGGCTGCCCGCACCATGCCCATTGCCGCAATAGGCCAGAAACCGGCGGCTGCCTGGGCCAGGGACCCGTTGTCGTGTCCCTCCAGGTATGCCTGCACGGCGTGGTCCATCATCTCGCTGATGTTGGCGAAGAAATGGGAAAGCGCGATGGCGACACCCGGCTCGCTGCTGCCCGGGGCTTCTCCGCCGGATCCGGTGACGAAGGCGTACACATTGGGGGAGGTCTGCGCCATCTGCAGGTAGGCAGAGACCATGGCCCGGAGTCCGGAGCGGGGTGAGTCTGCGCTGCGGCCGGCTGCCAGGATCTTGTCCTGCATCTGGTTGATGACCACCTCACCCATGGCCTGCTGCAGTCCGGACTTGTCACCGAAGTACCGGTAGTACACGGACTTGGAGGTTCCGGAAGCAGCTGCGATTTCCTCCATGGAAGCCTGAGCGCCCAGGGTGTGCACTGCGCGGCGCGCGGCTTTGATGAGGGCACTGCGCCGCTCGATGCGGTGCGCTTCCCAGCGGACGGAGCGGCCGTCCGGGGAGGGAGTGTCTTGTTTCACTGCGGTGTTCACGATACCCAGCGTATCAGGTACGGTGGGTTACAGTAATTCTTGTCACACATTGATATTCCAAGGAGACGCTCGAATGGCTGCACAACCCACGTCCGCGCCGGCACCGGCCACCGGCTCCGGACCCGCCGTCCGCAACGCCGTCGTCATTGGCGGCAACCGGATTCCCTTCGCACGCTCCGGCGGTGCCTACGCGCACAGCTCCAACCAGGACATGCTGACCGCGGCCCTGGACGGACTGGTGGCACGGTTTGGGCTGCAGGATGAGCGGATTGGCGCCGTCGCCGCCGGAGCCGTCCTGAAGCACTCCCGCGACTTCAACCTCACCCGTGAAGCGGTGCTGGGGTCCGCCCTCTCCCCGGAGACCCCGGCCTACGACGTTCAGCAGGCGTGCGCCACCGGACTCGAAACCGTCGTCTCGCTGGCCAACAAGATCAAGCTGGGACAGCTTGAATCCGGCATCGCCGGCGGCGTCGATTCCGCTTCCGACGCCCCGATTGCCGTCAGCGAAGGCCTGCGCCGCGCACTGCTGGATCTTTCCCGTGCACGGAGCACCAAGCAGAAGCTCGCTGCCATCGCGAAGATCCGGCCCCGGGATCTTGCACCGAACGCCCCCACCACCGGGGAACCCCGCACCGGCCTGTCCATGGGAGAGCACCAGGCGCTGACCACCGCGCAGTGGAAGATCACCCGGGAAAGCCAGGATGAACTGGCCTACAACAGCCACCGCAATCTGGCCGCCGCCTACGACCGCGGGTTCTTCGATGACCTGATCACTCCCTACCGCGGACTTTCCCGGGACTCGAACCTGCGCGCTGACACTTCCCTGGAGAAGCTCGCAAAGCTCAAGCCGGTGTTCGGCCGTTCCCTGGGCGATGAAGCCACCATGACGGCGGGCAACTCCACTCCGCTCACCGACGGTGCTTCCGTGGTGCTGCTGGGCTCGGAGGACTACGCCCGGGCAAACGACCTGCCCATGCTGGCGAACATCGTCGACGCCGAAGCCGGTGCGGTTGACTTCGTCCACGGGCGGGACGGCCTGCTGATGGCACCCGCTTTCGCGGTGCCGCGCCTGCTGGCCCGCAACGGCCTGACCTTCGCCGACTTCGATTTCTTCGAGATCCATGAAGCCTTCGCCGGCACGGTGCTGAGCACCCTCGCGGCCTGGGAGGACGACGAGTTCTGCCGCACCCGCCTGGGACTGGATGCACCGCTGGGCAGCATCGACCGCAGCAAGCTGAACGTCAACGGCTCCTCGCTGGCAGCCGGGCACCCGTTCGCTGCAACCGGCGGACGGATTGTCGCCTCGCTGGCCAAGATGCTCGCCGAGAAGGGCTCCGGCCGGGGACTGATCTCGGTCTGCGCCGCCGGCGGCCAGGGCCTTGTGGCAATTCTGGAGGCCCGCTAGCCATGACGGATACCTACCTGACGCTCGTCAACTCAGGCATCACCAAGGAGATCGCCAAGAAACTGGGCCTTCCCCGCCCGGCCGTTCTGCGCCGCTTTGACCCTGCCAAGCCGCTGGTCCCCGGGCCGGTGCTGCTCCTGGGCAAGGGCGAAAGCGCCGATGCCCTGGCGTCCCTGCTGCTCTCCTGGCAGCAGGACGTCCGCCGGCACGCGACCCCCAAGGAAAAACTCGGTGCCATCCTGATGGTGCTCGACGAAGCCGTAACCCCCGAAGACCTGGGTGCAGTGAGCCTCGACGCCGGTGCCAGCCTGCGCGACCTCGCCCCGGGCGGACGGGTGGTCACCGTTTCCCGGCCGGCATCCGAGGCCCAGGATCCCGCTGCCGCAGCCGCACGGCAGGGCGTGGACGGCACACTGCGTTCACTTGCCCACGAACTGCGCGGCGGCGCGACCGCCAACGGGATCGTTCTGGCCAACGGGACGGATGCCTCGGCACCGTCCGTTGCCGCGGCGCTGCATTTCCTGCTCTCGGGACGCAGCGCCTATGTCAGCGGCCAGTTCATCACCGTCGGCTCCGCTGCCGGTGAGCTGCCGCAGGATTGGAACACCTCGCTGGCCGGCAAGACCGCCGTCGTCACCGGCGCCGCACGCGGCATTGGCGCCTCGATTGCCCGTGTGCTGCACCGTGAAGGCGCAAACGTCATTGTGGTGGACGTTCCGGCCGCCGGCGAGCAGCTGGCCGCCGTCGCGAATGAAATCCACGGCACCGCCCTGCAGGTGGACATCACCCGCGACGACGCGGCAGACCGGATCCTGTCCCACGCCGCTGAACGCTACGGCAAGCTGGACATCGTCATCCACAACGCCGGCATCACCCGGGACAAACTGCTGGCCAACATGGATGCCTCCCGCTGGGACTCGGTAATCGCCGTGAACGTTGCCTCCCAGCTGCGGATGAACACCCGTTTCCTGGAGTCGGAGACCTTCAGCCCGGACGGGCGGATCGTCTCGCTGGCCTCCACCAGCGGCATCGCCGGAAACCGCGGGCAGACGAACTACGCCGCGTCCAAGGCCGGCATCATCGGCATGGTCCGTGCCACCGCGCCGCTGATGGCACCGCGCGGCGGATCCATCAACGCCGTCGCGCCCGGGTTCATTGAAACCGACATGACGGCCAGGATGCCGGCGCTGACCCGCCAGGTGGCACGCCGGCTCTCCAGCCTGCAGCAGGGCGGCAAGCCGGTCGACGTCGCAGAGGCGATCGCGTTCCTGGCCTCCGACGCCGCGGCCGGTGTCAACGGACAGGTGCTGCGGGTCTGCGGACAGAATATGGTGGGGGCATGAGCGTCCAGGAACTCGAAGCCATCCCGGCGCTCGGCCGCCTGTACCTCACCGCTGCCTCAAATGCAGCACGCAGCCGTCTTTCCTCATCAACGGCTCCCAAGGAGCTGCCGGCTGCCCGCCATACCGTGGCCCGGGCAAGGGTAGACCTGGACAACCTCACCAATTTCCAGCGTCTGGTCATGCACAGCGCCCAGGACACCCTGCCGTCGGGCTATGTGCATACGTTCGCGTTTCCCGTCGCCATGAGCGTCATGGCCAGGGAGGACTTCCCGCTGCCCCTGCTGGGCCTGGTTCACCTGCGCAACGATGTCCGTCACCTGCGCCCGATCCACTATTCGGAACCACTTTCGGTGACGGCGTGGGCGGAGAACCTCGCCGGCCACCGGTCCGGAACCCAGGTTGAGCTCGTCGCCGAGGTCCGCTCCGGCGAAGAACTGGTTTGGACGGGACGGTCGGTCTACCTGGCGAAGGGCGTTTTCCTGCCCCGGTTCGACCGCCCGGCTTCCTCCGGGGAGCGGCCGGAATTCGTGCCGCCGCTTCCCACTGCGCAGTGGCGGCTTGGCCCGGACGCAGGACGGAATTATGCCCGGGTCTCCGGGGACTTCAACCCCATCCACCTCAGTGCACTCTCCGCCCGGGCTTTGGGCATGAAGCGCTCCATCGCCCACGGCATGTACATGGCCTCGCGGGTGGTGGGCGAGACGGGCCCGGCGATGCAGGAACCGTTCGAGTGGAACATCGAATTCGAGTCACCGGTCTTCCTGCCGGCGACCGTGAGCGTCCGGATCTCCGAATCCGGAAGCCCGGGGGAGCGCGGCGCCACCACCTTCGCCGGCTGGAACCAGCGCAGCCGGCGCCGGCATTTCCATGGCTGGGCGCGTCCGCTCGGTGCCGGTACGCAAACCGGCGGGGCCTAGGAGCGGCTGCTAAAGTTCCCGCCATGAGAACAACTTCGCGTCTGTCTGTTCGTGCCCGGGAACTTGACTCTGCTGATCCGCTGGCCGGAATGCGGGAAAAGTTCCTGGGCCATGACGACGCCGGGGTACCGGCGTACCTGGACGGCAATTCGCTCGGCCGGCCGCTGGCCGCCACCCTGGACCGCCTGAACGATTTTGTGCGGAACCAGTGGGGCGGCCGGCTCATCCGCGCCTGGGACGAAGGCTGGCTCGCCCTTCCCCGGCAGATCGGCGACGAGCTCGGCGCCCAGGTCCTCGGTGCCGCCCCCGGTCAGTGCGTGGTGGCCGATTCAACCACGGTGCTGCTGTACAAACTGGCCCGTGCCGCCGTCACTGCGGGCGGAGACCGGACCGAAATCGTCCTGGACCGGGACAACTTTCCCACCGACCGCTACGTCATGGAGGGCATCGCCGCCGAGTGCGGACTCACCCTGCGCTGGGTCGAGGCAGACTACGACGGCGGGGTCAGCCCCGAAGCCGTAGCGGCCGCCGTCGGGCCGAAAACTTCGCTGGTGGTGCTCAGCCACGTCGCGTACCGCTCAGGGTTCATCGCGGACGTTCCGGCGATCACGGAAATCGTGCACCGTGCCGGCGGGCGGGTGCTGTGGGATCTCTGCCATTCCGCCGGTTCCGTGCCCGCGGAGCTGGATGCCTGGAACGTGGACTACGCGGCTGGCTGCAGCTACAAGTACCTGAACGGCGGTCCGGGAGCTCCGGCCTGGGCCTACGTGGCAGCCCGGCATCAGGACGGTTTTGACCAGCCGATCCGGGGCTGGCTCGGAGCGGGCGATCCGTTTGGGATGGGGCGGGAGTACGTTCCGGCAGCCGGCATCCAGCGGGTGGTCTCCGGCACCCCGCCCATCCTGGGGATGCTTGCCATGCAGGACATGATCGCCCTCATCGCCGAGGCCGGGATGGGAGCAGTGCGGGAGAAGTCCGTGCAGCTGACGTCCTTCGCGGTCGAGGCGTTCGATGAGGTCCTCGCGCCGCTGGGTGCCGAACTGGCATCTCCGCGGAATCCGTCGCAGCGCGGCAGCCACATCACCGTCGACCACCCGGCGTTCAAGGACATCACCGCCAGGCTGTGGGAGCAGGGAATCATCCCGGACTACCGCAATCCCAACGGCATCCGCCTTGGCCTGTCCCCGCTTTCAACATCCTTTGCGGAAACCTGGACCGGCATCCAGGCAATAGCCGCTGACCTTCAGACGGGTTCCTAGTACGGGGTACTACTGCCCGGCTTTCACGCAGAGCACGGGGCAGGGGGCTTCGAGCAGTACCCGCTGTGCGGTGCTGCCCAGGATCAGTTTTCCAACAGGCGTGCGGTGGCGGAGTCCCACAACGATCAGCCGGCCCTCGTTCCGGGCCGCAGCGGCCAGGATTTCGTCGGCAGGATCATAGTCGCCTTCGGGGTGGATGATCATAAAGTCGGATCCTGCTGCTTCCAGTTCCGCGGTAATCGCTTCGAGTTCGTCCGTGGCATCTTCCCCGTGGGAGTGCCCGTGACCCAGCCCCCGTCCGGTGGTGCGGACGTTAATGATCACCAGCCTGTCCTGGAACAGCGCTGCTTCCCTGCGGGCATGGGCGAGGGCGGCAGCGCCCTCCGGGGCCGGAACGTAGCCGACAACGACGCTAGCCATGGAGTTCCTCCGGATCGGTGAAGCGGGTGCGCTTGGCCTTCACTGCCCGGTTCCAGAGCCAGGTGAAGAACCAAAGCACGACGCCGATGGCCAGCAGCACGCCGGCAATTGAATACTCGATGGGATCCTGTGCCCACGGCCCCACCAGGAAAGCGCAGCTCAGCGCACCAATCCAGGGCATGATGCCGGGGGAGCGGAACGTTTTGCGGCCGGCGCCACCCTCCGGCATGCTCTCGCCTTCCACCGGGTCCGGAGGCGATTTGCGCAGCACCAGGCAGGCTATGTTCACCACGGTAAAGACACACAGCAGCAGCAGTGCGGTGGTGCCGCCGAGGGCAGAAACAGTGTCGGCGCCCATGACGTTGGTTACCAGGATGATGACGCCGATGGCCAGCAGCGTGGTGAACACGATCGCTGCCCAGGGCGTCCGCCGGCCGTGCAGCACCAGCGCCAGTGGGCGCGGCAGGACTTCCTGCTTGGACATGCCGTAAAGCAGGCGGCTGGCCATGAGCATGTTGATCAGTGCAGTGTTGGCGACCGCGAAGATGGACAGGAACGGGTAGAACACATCGATGGGGAAGTCCGGGGCGCCTGCCTGCACCACTTCCAGCAGCGGCGTCTGGCTCTCCGAGAGCTGTCCCACCGGCACCACGGCCACGGCTGCCACGGAAACCAGCAGGTAAATGAACACGGTAATACCCAGGCCGGTGAGCATCACTTTGGGGAAAATACGGGCCGGATCGCGGGTTTCCTCCGCCATATTGACGCTGTCTTCGAAACCGACCATTGAGAAGAAAGCCAGTGAGGTAGCTGCTGTCAGCGCGAGGAAGATCGACTTCCCGCCCTCCGTTTCAAAGACCACGGCGCGGGAAAAATCCACGTTCCCCTGGCCCATGGCCCAGAACCCGATTCCAATGACGATCAGCAGGCCGGTCAGCTCCACCACAGTCAGCACCACATTGAACTTGATGCTCTCGCCAACGCCGCGCAGGTTGATCAGGGCCAGCAGGATCATAAACCCGACGGCGATGGCCGTGACGCCGAACTGCCCCCAGCCCAGGTCAAAGCCGACCAGGAAATTCTCCGCCAGGAACTTGGCGGCGGTGGAGGCTGAGGTGATCCCGGAGCACAGCACCGCAAAGGTCACCAGGAAGGTGACGAAGTGGATACCGAACGCCTTGTGCGTGTACAGCGCCGCGCCGGCGGCCTGCGGGTACTTCGTGACCAGTTCCAGATATGACAGTGCCGTAATCGTTGCCACGGCGAAGGCAATCAGGATTGGTGCCCACGCAGCGCCGCCGATCTCCCCGGCAATCCGTCCGGTCAGGGCATAGACACCGGTGCCCAGGATGTCACCGACAATAAACAGCAGCAGCAGCTTGGTGCCCATCACCCGTTTCAGCTGCGGGCCGTCACCGGACTGCGGCACGCCGCTGGTAGCCGTTCCCTCGCCTCCGCCGGGTGCGCTCATGCCCGGTATTCTGCGCGCGTCCGGGACCCGCCCGCAATGCACACGCAGCATTTTCCGTTCCCGGGCCGGTAATCACGGTGGTCAAAGGAGGCCGGAAGCTGCTAACCGTAGGCGGCGTCCGGCACAACCCGCACGGCAAGGATGCGGTGGTGCTCGACCTCCAGCACCCGGAGTTTCCCGCCGGGGGCGCCCACGGTGTCTCCCGGTTCGGCCATCCGGCCCAGACGTTCCAGGATGTAGCCGGCCACGGTCTCATACTGTCCTTCCGGCAGTCTGATCCCGGTAAGACGGTCGAACTCCTGGAGGATCAGGCCCCCGTCCACCACAAGCTCGCCTTCAAGGTCCAGATGCTGGTCTTCCGGGTCCTTCCCGGTGTCGTACTCGTCGTAGATTTCCCCGACCAGTTCCTCCACCAGGTCCTCCAGCGTGACAATTCCGTCGGTTCCGCCGTATTCGTCAGCGACAACGGCAATGTGGCTGTTCTCCCGCCGCATTCGGGACAGGGTCGGAAGCACCGTGGCGGTGCCGGGCAGGAACACGATGGGACGGAGGATCTCACCCAGCCTCGTCTTCGCTGCGCTCCCCGGATCCTGGCCGAGCAGGTCCCGCACATGCACAAAGCCCAGGACGTCGTCAGGGGAGTCCTCAATCACCGGGTACCGCGAGTAGGGCAGCAGGTGGACGGCCTCCCGGGCCTGGGCCACCGTCAGCCCGGCCTGCAGGAATTCAACCTGGGGCCGGGGCCTCATCACCTCCTGCAGCAGCCGCTGGCCCGCGCCGAAGACGTCGGCCAGAATGCTCCGGCTCTCATCCGCGAGCACCGGGCTCGCTTTCACCATTTCCAGCAGTTCCTGCTGAGAGACCGGTACGTTCTTCAGGTTCGGGTCACCGCCAAGGGCGCGCACGACGCCGTTGGTGGACACGGAGAGCAGCTTGATGACCGGACGCATCACCGCGGCAAACACAGAAAGCGGCGGAGCCAGCGCCCGGACAAACCCTTCGGCGTTCTGCATGGCCAGGCGTTTGGGCACCAGCTCCGAGAACACCAGTGACAGGTAGGCCACCACCAGGGTCATCGCGATGAACGCCGTCGTTTGGGCAGCAGCGGCATTCAGGCCCCAGCTTTCCAGCACGGGGGAGACTGCCGGTGCAAGGGCCGACGCGCCGTATGCCGCGGAGAAGAAACCGGAGAGGGTTACGCCGATTTGGATGGCGGAGAGAAACAGGTTGGGGTTGCGCGCCAGGGCGGCAATCTTCGCTCCCCGCCGTCCGGATGCCTCAAGGCGCAGGATCTGCCCTTCACGGAGGGACACCAGGGCCATTTCGGCTCCGGCAAACAACCCGCCCAGCAGGACAAAGAAGAGCACCAGAATGACGTTCAGGAACCCGCTGCCGTCCATATTGCGAGGGTACCAACCAGGCCCCCGCAGCACAGCGGCCTACCCGGCCTGCGGGTGTGATGAAGTACACAACGGGATGTTACGGGCAAAACAAAACACCCCGGTCCGTGGACCGGGGTGTTTTCGATGTTCAGAACATCGGTTCGTGCGCGGAGGGGGACTTGAACCCCCACCCTCAATAAGAGGACTAGCACCTCAAGCTAGCGCGTCTGCCATTCCGCCACCCGCGCTTAGGTGTCTTCCGAAGAGCGGTTTTTATTCCGTTTCTTCGTTTGCAACGGGAAAAACTCTAACACGGTTTCTGCGAGAACAACGAATCGGCGAATTCGGGGCCGAGTGTGACGGGACATGCACCGGAACAATGCGCCCCTGGAAGTGGATGGACTGGCTAGGCTGGGCCGTAAAGCTGCCCAGCAAGGAGAGAGCCGCATGAGCATCCGCGCCGAAGACGAAGTAGCCCGCATCTGCCGGGACCTGATCCGCATTGACACCTCAAACTACGGAGACGGATCCGGGCCGGGGGAGCGGAAAGCAGCGGAGTATGTCGCCGCCCTCATCGAAGAGGCAGGGCTGGAAGCAGACATTTTTGAATCTGCACCCGGCCGGGCGTCGGTTGTCACCCGGCTGAGCGGCACGGATTCCTCCTTGCCGGCACTGGTGGTCCACGGCCACCTGGACGTAGTGCCGGCACAGAAGCAGGACTGGTCCGTCGACCCGTTCAGCGGTGAGGAACTCGACGGCCTCATCTGGGGCCGGGGCGCCGTCGACATGAAGGACATGGATGCCATGATCCTTGCCGTCATGAGGGAGATGGCCCGCACCGGCACCCGGCCCCGGCGGGACATCATCTTCGCGTTCTTTGCCGATGAGGAAGCCGGCGGAAGCTACGGCGCAGGCTGGGCCGTCGAAAACCGGCCTGAGCTCTTCGAGGGAGCCAGCGAGGCCATCTCTGAGGTTGGCGGCTTCTCGGCGACAATCGGCGGCCGCCGGACCTACCTCCTGCAGACCGCTGAAAAAGGCATTTCCTGGCTGCGCCTGCAGGCCCACGGCCGGGCGGGCCACGGCTCCCAAATCAACATGGACAACGCCGTCACCCGCCTCGCCGGTGCCGTCTCACGGATCGGTGCCTACGAATGGCCGATCGAACTCACCGACACCACCCGCGCTTTCCTGGACGGCGTCACCGAACTCACCGGCGTCGAGTTTGATCCCGCCAACCCCGGGAAACTGCTCGCCGAGCTGGGCACGGTGGCACGCTTTGTCGGTGCGACGCTGCAGAACACCGCCAACCCCACGCTCCTGGCGGCCGGGTACAAGCACAACGTCATTCCCGGCACCGCCGAAGCCTTCATCGACGCGCGGACTCTGCCCGGACAGGAAGAGCAGCTTCTTGAAATCGTGAAGTCCCTGGCCGGTGAGGGAATCGACGTCAGCTATGAGCACAAGGACGTGTCCCTGGAGGTTCCCTTCAGCGGAAACCTCGTGGACTCGATGGTCGCTGCCCTGCAGGCCGAGGATCCGGGCGCTCCGGTGCTTCCGTACACACTCTCCGGCGGAACGGACAACAAGTCGCTCAGCCGCCTGGGGATCACCGGCTACGGCTTCGCCCCGCTGCGCCTGCCCGAGGACCTGGATTTCACCGGCATGTTCCACGGTGTGGATGAACGTGTTCCGGTGGACTCGCTGAAATTCGGAACCCGGGTACTGGGCCGCCTGCTGCGCGGCTGCTAGACCCCTGAACCTGCACACTTCTAGGAAAGGAAGCCGTTTTGACGTCCCCCGAAGAAATCCTGCCCCCCGGACTGCTGGAGCGGATCCGCGGCCGCGCCGCCGGGTATGACCGGGAGAACACGTTCTTCGCCGAAGACCTGGAAGAACTGCGCACCGCCGGCTACCTGGCGCTGTTCACCCCGAAGGAGCTGGGCGGATCCGGACTGGACATCCCTGCGGCCGTGAACTGCCAGCGCCGGCTGGCTTCCGCAGCACCGGCGACCGCCCTCGCAGTGAACATGCACCTGGTCTGGTGCGGCGTCGCCCACCTGCTCGCCCGCGGCGGGGATAACTCACTCTCCTTCGTCCTGGAGGAAGCGGCAAGGGGGGAACTCTTCGCGTTCGGCATCTCGGAACCGGGCAATTCAGCTGTCCTTTTCGATTCAAAGACCGACGCCGTTCCGCAGGAGGGGGGAGGCTACGCGTTCACCGGACGCAAGATCTTCACCAGCCTGTCTCCGGCCTGGACCCGGCTGGGGATCTTCGGCAAGGACACCTCCAATCCCGAGGAGCCCCGTCTTGTCTTCGGCTTCGCCGACCGCAGCACGGACGGCATCACCGCACTGGACGACTGGAACACCATGGGCATGCGTTCCTCGCAGTCGCGTACCACGCTCCTGGACAACGCCGTCGTCCCCGCCGGACGGATCGTGCGGCACACTCCGGTCGGTCCGCACAGCGACGCCTTCGTCTTTGGCATCTTCAGCCTGTTCGAAACCCTGCTCTCCGCTGTCTACGCGGGAGTCGCGGAGCGGGCGCTGGAGCTCTGTGCAGCGGCGGCAGAGAAACGGGCCATCCAGGGGCAGCCGGCATCCCAGGATCCGCACACCCGGTGGCGGATAGCAGACGCTGCCATCCGCCTGGACGGTGTGCTCCTGCAGCTCGACGCCGTCGCCCGCGACCTCGAGGGGGGCACGGATCACGGAGCAAGGTGGTTCCCGCGGCTGTCCGGGCTGAAGCTGCGCACCACGGATGCGGCCCGCGGGATCGTTGAGACGGCCATGCAGGTGGCCGGCGGGTCCGGCTATTTCCGCGGACAGGAACTGGAGCGTCTCTACCGCGACGTCCTGGCCGGAATGTTCCATCCCTCCAGCGAAGACTCAGCGCATGACTCCATGGCCAAGGCGGTACTGGGACCGGTCACCGGGCAGTAACCGGACCGCGCAGAAGCTCTGCGTTTCAGACGGTGCGCGATACCCGCATGATTTTGCGTCGCAGCCAGTAGCGGTGCGTCCCGCCGCGGTAGATGCGGGTGCGCTGAAGTTCCCATTTGCCATATTCCGCGTGATCGGTGATCCGCCTGCGGACATCCGGAAGCGACTCATGGGGTCCTACGGAGAGCACAAGATACTCATAGTCCTTGGCGGGAGCGGTCTTGAATGAGACCTCTGGTCTCAGAATTTGTTCTCGCATTTCCATCCCATTTTGCCTGCTTTGGCGCTAACGTCTAGTCCATGACCATAGATCCGCGCGTTGCACTCCAGTCCCTGGTTGCTGCCTTCGAAGAGCACCTCGCCGCTGCCGCCGCCCGCCGCGGAGAAAAGGATCCGGCCGTCGAGGACGCGTACCTGGCCATAGCCGATGCCTTTGAAGTTTATGAAGAAGTGCTCTACGACGCATACGGCGAAGTCACACCGCTGGAGATTTATGAGGACGATGAGTCCGACGAGGATCTAATGGATGAGGACGAGGAGCTGATGCGCAGCCCGGGATTCGGCCTTGACGGCGGCCGGTACGCCGCCGCCCCGGAAGATTCCGCAGAGGACACGGTCGACCAGCAGGGCCCGTACCGGCAGACCGGCAGCGACCGCTAGCCAACCCTTGCCAGCGGCATGCCTGACGGGGGTGAAGGCTGCCGTGCCCTAGAGTCGTAGGGTGAATTGGTTCGAAGCGATTTTTCTTGGTTTCCTTCAAGGCCTGACCGAGTTCCTGCCCATCTCCTCCAGCGCCCACCTGCGCATTGCCGGTGAACTGCTCCCCGGGGCCCAGGATCCCGGAGCGGCCTTCACCGCCATTACGCAGCTGGGTACGGAGACCGCGGTCGCCGTGTACTTCTGGAAGGACATCGTCCGGATCGTCAAGGCCTGGTTCGGCTCGCTGGCCGGGCGCGTTCCCCGATCAGATCCCGATGCCCGGATGGGCTGGCTGATCATCGTGGGAACCCTGCCCATCGTGATCCTGGGCCTGCTGTTCCAGGACCAGATCGAATCCACCTTCCGCAGCCTGTGGATCGTGGCGACCATGCTGATTGTCTTCGGCGTGATCCTCGCCGTGGCGGACGCGGTCGGAAAACAGCAGCGCAACCTGGACCAGCTCACCTACAAGCACGGCATTCTCTACGGCTTCGCCCAGGCACTGGCCCTGATCCCCGGCGTCTCCCGGTCCGGCGGCACCATCACCGCCGGCCTGCTCATGGGCTACACCCGCGAGGCGGCAGCCCGGTACGCGTTCCTCCTGGCGATTCCGGCGGTGTTCGGCAGCGGCCTCTACCAGCTCGCCAAGTCCTGGGGAGAGACCGGGCCCTACGGCGGCGCCGAAACGGCGCTGGCAACAGTAGTGGCGTTCGTCGTCGGCTTTGTCATCATCGGCTGGTTCCTGCGCTACGTTTCCACCCGCAGCTACCAGCTCTTTGTCTGGTACCGGATTGGCCTCGGAGTCGCGATCTACATAGCCCTGGCCTTCGGCGTGCTGCAGCCCTGAGCCGGCATCCTGACGCCGCGGAAATGAACCGAGCCTGCCAAGTAAGTAGAGTGAATACGTGATCGCCTGGAAATCCCGCCCCCTTCCCGAACTGCCCGGAAAATCCCCGGAACTGGTCCTCTTCGATACGGCCCTGCGCCGCACCGTACCCGTTTCACCGGGCCCCGAAGCCGGACTGTATGTCTGCGGGATCACCCCGTATGACGCCACGCACATGGGACACGCCGCCACCTATGTGGCCTTCGACCTGCTGAACCGCCAGTGGCGGGACGCCGGGCACACCGTGAACTACGTCCAGAACGTCACCGACATTGACGACCCGCTGCTGGAGCGTGCGAATGCCACCGGCGTTGACTGGACGGTGCTGGCGAAGGAACAGACACAGCTTTTCCGTGAAGACATGGAAGCCCTGAACGTGCTGGCGCCGCGCAGCTACATCGGCGCCGTCGAATCGATCGAGTGGATCGTTCCCGTGGTCGAAGACCTCCTGGAGCGGGGAATTGCCTACCGCGTGCCCGGAACCGGCACGGAGCCCGACGGCGATGTCTACTTCTCCGTCGACGCCGCCGCTGCACTGGATGAGGGGCCGGATGCATGGTGGCTGGGCCAGGTCTCCAGCCTGACGCCGGAGCAGATGCTGCCCGTCTTCGCCGAACGCGGCGGGGATCCGGAGCGCCCCGGAAAACGCAATCCCCTGGATGCCCTGCTGTGGCGCGTCGCCCGTCCGGGTGAACCGCAGTGGCCCGGGGACTCACTGGGCGCCGGACGCCCCGGCTGGCACATTGAATGTTCGGTTATTGCCCGCCGTTACCTGCCCGCACCGTTCGACGTGCAGGCCGGGGGATCGGATCTGGTGTTCCCCCACCATGAAATGAGTGCGGGCCACGCCTTCGCCTGCTCGGGTGAACCGCTGGCCCGGCACTACGCCCACGCGGGCATGGTGGGTCTCGACGGCGAAAAAATGAGCAAGTCCCTCGGGAACCTGGTGCTGGTATCCAAGCTGCGCGCCGGCGGCGTCGAACCGGCAGCAATCCGCACCACCCTTGCCGGGCACCACTACCGCTCGGACTGGTTCTGGACCGCAGAAGACCTGGCCCGCGCCGAAGAGCGGATCCGCCGCTACCGGCAGGCCCTGCCGCTGACTGACGCCGCGGCTGCAGAACACCTGCTGAACCGGTTCCGGCTCTCCCTCGCTGATGACCTCAATGCACCGGCTGCCCTTTCAGCTGCTGACGAATGGGCTGCCCGCCTGCTCAGCGGCGGAGAATCCGCCCCGGCAGCTGAACAGAATTCCGGAGCAGACCTGGCCGCAGCCGCTTTCGACGCCCTGCTCGGCATCACCCTCCGCTAGCTGCTCCCCGGGCCAGCCGGCCGCCGGCCCGGGGACCGGGCGCCGCTGTGGCCATACGCCTGGGCTTCCGGGCTGTTAGTCCCGGCGGCGGCGCTTGAGGTAGCGCTCGAATTCCCTGGCGATCGACTCGCCGGAGGCTTCAGGAAGCTCGGCCGTGTCCTTCGCTTCTTCGAGCTGGCGCACGTACGCGGCTATCTCCGGATCCTCAGTGGCCAGCTCATCCACGCCGCGTTCCCACGCCTGCGCCTCTTCCGTCAGCACCGACGTATCGATGGGAACCTGCAGCAGCTCCTCAATCCGGTGCAGCAGCGCCAGCTGGGCCTTGGGAGAGGGCGGCTGGCCCACGTAATGCGGAACGGCTGCCCACAGCGAAAGCGTCGGGATGTCTGCCAGCGCAGCCACTTCAGCCAGCACTCCCACAATTCCGATGGGACCTTCATACTCCGAAGACTCCACGTCCAGATGGGCGCGCAGGTCCTCCTCTTCACAGGTGGCCGTCACCGGAATCGGCCGGGTGTGCGGCACATCGGCAAGAAGCGCACCGGCCAGCACCAGGCAGTCGACGTCCAGCTCCTTGGCCAGTCCGATCAGCTCTGCCGTGTACGCCCGCCACTTGTAGGAGGGCTCCACTCCGGTCACCAGAATGAGGTCGAGATTGGACCCGGGCACCTCCGCCCGCGAAATCCGCGTGGTCGGCCACTTGATCCGGCGATTGCCCGAGGATGTGCGTTCAATGGCCGGACGCGTGAACTGGAAATCGTAGTACTCGTCGGCATCGATGCCGGCGATCTTCTCGCTGTCCCAGTACAGGGAGAGGAAATTAAGGGCGTCCGACGCCGCTTCACCGGCGTCGTTCCAGCCTTCGAAGGCAGCAAGCATCACGGTGACCCGGTCCCCGGTGCCGCCGGCAAAGAAATCCTGAAGGCCTGCTGCCGGACTGATATCGCTGTTACTCACGATTTCACCTTATGCCCCCCGCCCCGCACTGTCAGGCCCGCACGCCGCCGAACCCCGGGCGCCGCGCAAGGAACGGCCGCCCTGCCACGTAGACTGGCGTTATGCCCCTGCCTGGAATTCCCGTGCCGCCTGACGGACCCGAACCTGTCCTGCAGGCCGTGTTCTGGGACCTGGACGGAACCATCGTGGACACCGAACCGTACTGGATCCAGGCGGAAAAAGACCTCGTGGGCGAATACGGCGGTTCGTGGACCGACGAGGACGCGCTGGAACTGGTGGGCCAGGCACTGGACTATTCGGCACGGCGGCTGCAGCAGGCCGGCGTACCCCTGCCGGTAGAGGGAATCATTGCTGCGCTGACGGAGAAGGTCGCGGCCCGTATAAGGGCCCAGGTGCCCTGGCGTCCCGGAGCCCGCGAACTCCTGGAAGAACTCGCTGCGGCGAACGTTCCCTGCGCCATGGTGACAATGTCCACCGGCCCGCTGGCGCGCCTCGTGGCCGGGCAGCTGCCCGCCGGGACTTTCCGCCTGCTTGTCACCGGAGAGATGGTCCAGCGCGGCAAGCCGCACCCGGATCCCTACGAGCTGGCCTTCGACCAGCTCGCCGCCGAAGTTCCCGGCCTCTCCAAAGCCCGCTGCGCAGCTGTGGAAGACTCCCTTCCCGGCTACACCTCCGCCCATGCCGCGGGACTGGCGGCCGTGGCTGTCCCGCACGTCATCGATCTGCCGCCGGACCGCCGCCGGATCCAGTGGGACACCCTCGCAGGACGCACCCGGCGGGACCTTGAGGAGCTTGTCACGGCATGGAAAGGAGCCGCCCGGTGACTTCTGATCCAACCCGGACGCAGCGCAGCGAGGGCATTCCCCTGGGCAGGATCGGCGGCGTTCCGGTAACCCTGGCCTGGTCCTGGTTCGTCATCGCCGCCGTCATCATCTTCCTCTTCGGTCCGCGGGTAGCCGCAGCCATCCCGGGCCTGGGCACGGCAGCCGCCTACGCCGTCGCGCTGGGCTATGCCCTGCTCCTGCTCTTTTCGGTCCTGGTGCACGAACTCGCCCACGCGCTGACAGCCAAGGCCTGGAACTGGCCCACGCCCAGGATCGTCCTGACCCTATGGGGCGGGCACACCCAGTTTGGTGATGTCCGGGCAACCACTCCGGGCAAGTCCCTTGCCGTGGCCCTGGCCGGACCCGCCGCCAACTTCCTGCTGGCCCTGGCCGGGCTCTGGCTGCTCCTGTACCTGGAACCGGGCACCGTAGGCCGGCTCCTGGCGGACATCTTCGTCTGGGCCAACCTCCTGGTCGCCATCTTCAACGTCCTTCCGGGGCTTCCCCTCGACGGCGGGAGGATCGTGGAAACGATCGTCTGGAAAGTGACCGGAAGCCAGGACCGGGGAACCCTTGCCGCGGGCTGGGCCGGACGCATCATTGCCGCTGCACTGGTGGCGGCAATCGTGCTTCCGCCGTTCCTGCAGGGCAGGACTCCGGACTTCAGCCTCCTGCTCATCACCGCCCTGGTCTCCGGATTCCTGTGGATGGGTGCCGGCGCATCCATCACCAATGCCCGGATGCGCCTGCGCCTGCCGGCCATCTCCGCTGCGGCGCTGATGGAACCGGCAACCCAGCTGCCCGCCGCAGCGACCGTCTCCGAAGTCAGGCAGGCGGCTGCCGCGGAAGGGCCAGGGACCGCACTGGTCCTGACGGCCCCCACCGGCCAGCCCGAAGCAATCATTGACCCCGGTGCCCTGGCTGCCGTCCCGGCTCACCTCGCGGCGCAGACCCCGGCCCACGCCGTTGCGCGCGCCCTGGCCCCCGGCGCCTACATACCCGACGCCGCCAACGGCCAGGAACTCATCGCCTACCTCTCCAAGCTTGAAGGCAGCGAATACGCCGTCATCAACCGCGAGGGCAGGGTAGTGGGCCTGCTGCGGCAGGAAACCGTTGTTGCCGCGGTCACCGGCCGCCGGCCGCAGTCCCGCCGCTCCTGAACAAACCAGCAGACTTCCCCAGAACCAAGCACATGCCGAACAAGCCAGCAGATACAAAGGACAGCCACTTATGAACAACCCGGGTACCCCCGACTCACCTGCAGCGCACGGCGCCGACATGCGCCGCGGACCGCTGCGGCCCGGCGAACGCGTCCAGCTCACCGATGAAAAGGGACGCCGGAACACCATCACCCTGACCGAGGGCGGCGCGTTCCACACCCACCGCGGCTACCTGCCCCACGAGGCAGTCATTGGTGTCCCCGAAGGCACGATCGTCACCAACACGACCGGGCACCAGTACCAGGTACTGCGGCCGCTGCTCTCCGACTTTGTCCTGTCCATGCCGCGCGGCGCTGCTGTGGTGTACCCCAAGGATGCTGGCCAGATCGTAACGATGGCTGACATCTATCCCGGAGCGCGCGTGGTGGAGGCCGGCGTCGGATCCGGTGCCCTGAGCATCTCACTGCTCCGCGCCGTCGGCGACAAAGGCTCGCTGCACTCCTACGAACGCCGCGAAGAATTTGCGGACATTGCCCGCGGCAACGTCGAAACCTTCTTTGGCGGCCCGCACCCGGCGTGGGACATCACCCTGGGCGACTTCCAGGACGAAGTTGTCCGCAACCAGGAGCCGGGCAGCGTGGACCGCGTGGTGCTGGACATGCTGGCGCCCTGGGAATGCACCGACGCCGTGGCCACCGTCCTGGCACCCGGAGGCGTGTGGATCTCCTACGTTGCCACCGTTACCCAGCTTTCCCGCACGGCCGAGGCGATCCGCGCCGACGGTCGCTTCACCGAGCCCGAGGGCTGGGAATCCATGGTCCGCGGCTGGCACCTGGAAGGCCTCGCCGTCCGGCCGGACCACCGCATGGTGGCCCACACCGGTTTCCTGCTCTCGGCACGCCGGCTCGCCGAAGGCGCCACCGGACTTGTAGCCAAGCGCCGGGCCTCCAAGACGGACTTCAGCCAGGAAGACCTCAACGCCTGGACCCCCGCCGCCGTAGGGGAGCGCGAAGTCTCCGACAAGAAGCTGCGGCGTGCAGCCAAGGACGCCAGCTCCACCATCCAGCGCGGCGCTCTGGCCAAGGCCGAACGGTTCCAGGAGGAGCACGGCAGCACAGGCAGCGAGGACTAAACCGGACCACCGGCCAGGCCCCATATCCGGGACGCGGAGAAACACAAGACTCCGCGCCCGGTGTATTGCGTGCGTCACTGCGTTATCGTCAAACGAAGGGACGAAAGCTATGAAGGCGGTCGGAACATGGTTGATGCGGAAAACACCGGCGGGGCCCCCATGGGCGGCGCAATGGACGGCGGATACGGCACGGACGGAACTGAATCGCGGCAACTGAATGTCCTCCGGGACAAGCTGCGGAACCTGGACCGCCAGCTCGCGGCGCTGACCCATAACAACGCCCGTCTTGTGGCCATGCTGGAAACAGCCAGGGCGGAGATAGTCCGGCTCAAGGACGCCCTGGAGAAGGAAGGGGCCACCCCCTTCAGCTTTGGCACAGTAATAGCCGTCAATCCGCGGACGGAGCCGGCGCCCGGAGTCACCACCACGGCCACCGTGCAGGAAAGCGTGGACATCATCCAGTCCGGGCGCAAGCTGAGGGTGGCGGTGAGCCCCCTGCTGGACCTGGGCCAGATTGTCCCGGGACAGGAAGTGCTGCTCAACGAGTCGCTCACCGTCGTTGCGGGGCTGGGGTTCGAAAAGGCCGGCGAGCTCTTCACCGTCCAGGAACTGCTCGAGGGCGACCGCGCGCTGGTGGTGGGACGGGCCGACGACGAGCGGGTGGTGCGGCTCAACGGCCCGCTGGTCGAGGAAAGGATCCGCGTCGGTGATGCGCTGACGGTGGACACCCGGATCGGCTACGCACTGGAGAAGATTCCACGCAGCGAAGTGGAGAACCTGGTCCTGGAAGAAGTCCCGGACATCTCCTATTCGGACATCGGCGGCCTCGGGCCGCAGATCGAACAGATCCGCGACGCCGTGGAACTGCCGTTTATGCATCCAGATCTCTACCGCGAGCACGGCCTGAAGGCACCCAAGGGCATCCTGCTCTACGGCCCTCCCGGCTGCGGCAAGACCCTGATCGCCAAGGCCGTGGCCCATTCCCTGGCCGCGCGGGTCATGGAACAGACCGGCATGCCGGGGACCCGCAGCTACTTCCTGAACATCAAGGGTCCGGAGCTGCTGGACAAGTACGTGGGGGAGACCGAGCGGCACATCCGCCTGATTTTCTCCCGCGCCAGGGAGAAAGCTTCGGACGGAAGCCCCGTAGTGGTGTTCTTCGATGAGATGGATTCACTGTTCCGCACCCGCGGAACCGGCGTTTCCTCCGACGTCGAAACCACCATTGTTCCTCAGCTGCTGAGCGAGATCGACGGTGTGGAGAAGCTCGAAAACGTCATTGTGATCGGCGCCTCCAACCGGGAAGACATGATCGATCCCGCCATCCTCCGCCCCGGCCGGCTGGACGTGAAAATCAAGATCATGCGGCCGGACGCCGAAGGCGCGGGGGAGATCTTCGCCAAATACCTCACCCCGGACCTGCCGCTGCACCGCGACGACCTGGCGGAGCACGGCTACGATCCGGTGGCCACGGTCAAGGAAATGATCCGCCGGACGGTGGAGAAGATGTACGCCGAGGACAAGTCCAACGAGTACCTGGAAGTCACCTACGCCAACGGTGACACGGAGATGCTCTACTTCAAGGACTTCAACTCCGGAGCCGTGATCCAGAACGTTGTGGACCGTGCCAAGAAGTACGCCATCAAGGACTTCCTGATGCTCCACCAGCGCGGCCTGCGCATTGAGCACCTGATGCGCGCCGTCGTCGACGAGTTCCGCGAGCACGAGGACATGCCCAACACCACCAACCCGGATGACTGGGCACGCATCTCCGGCAAGAAGGGCGAACGCATCACCTACATCCGCACCATCATCCAGGGCAAGGCCGGGCAGGAACCGGGACGCACCATCGAAACGACCGCCAACCCGGGACAGTATCTGTGACGGTCCGAAGGGTGATGGGCACGGAGACCGAGTACGGCGTACTCGCTCCGGCCCTGCCGAACGCGAACGCCACGGTGCTCTCCAGCCAGGTTGTCAACGCCTACGCCGCCAGTGTGCGGGCCGGCCTGGGAAACCTCACCGGCACCCGATGGGACTACACCGACGAGGCACCCCTGAACGATGCCCGCGGGTACACCGTTCCGCGCACGGCCGCTGACCCCACGCAGCTGACCGACGCGCCCCCGGTCCTGGACGCCGAGCAGATTGCCATGGAAGGCGGGGGGCCCTCTGCCCTGTACGGGGAGGCGGAGGACAACTCCGTGCTGATGAATATGGTGCTCGGAAACGGCGCCAGGCTGTACGTCGACCACGCCCACCCGGAGTACTCCTCACCTGAGACCACCAATCCGCACGATGCGGTGCTCTGGGACAAGGCGGGGGATGCGGTGGTCCTGACGGCGATGCGCCACATTGCCGCCACGCCGGGTTTTGCCCCCGTCCACCTGTACAAGAACAACACGGACAACAAGGGCGTTTCCTACGGCGCGCATGAGAACTACCTTGTTCCGCGCAGTGTGCCCTTCACCCGGCTCGTGGCCGGGCTGCTCCCGTTTTTCGTCTCCCGCCAGGTCATCTGCGGTTCGGGCCGCGTCGGGATCGGCACCAGCAACCAGCGCCAGGGTTACCAGCTGAGCCAGCGGGCCGACTTCTTCGAGACCGAGGTGGGCCTGGAAACCACCATTCGGCGCCCGATCATCAATACCCGCGACGAGCCGCACGCCGTTGCGGAGAAGTACCGCCGCCTCCACGTCATCATCGGCGATGCGAACCTCAGTGAGGTTTCAGCACTGCTGAAGGTGGGAACGACGTCGGCGGTCCTGTCCATGATCGAGGACGCCGCGGCACCGCAGATCGAGCTACGGGATCCGGTGGCAGCCCTCCAGGCCATCAGCCACGATCCTTCGCTGACGGTACTGGTAGAGCTGAAGGACGGCCGGAGCGTCACGGGCCTTGACCTCCAGGAAATCTATCTGGAGGCAGCGGCCGCCCACGCCCGGCGCGGCGGGGGAGCGGACGCCGCTACGGAGGACATCCTGAGCCGGTGGACGTCGGTGGTGGGAACCCTGAAGCGGGATCCGATGTCCGCTTCCGCCCAGGTGGACTGGGTCGCCAAGCTTCGGCTGCTGCAGGCCTACCGGGACCGGGACGGTCTGGCCTGGAACGACGCCCGGCTGAACCTGATCGACCTGCAGTATTCAGACATGCGGCCGGAGAAGGGGCTGTATTACCGGCTGGCTGCCCGCGGTCAGATGGAGCGGTTCCTGACCGACGAGCAGATCGCCGCGGCAGTGGTGCAGCCGCCCGAAGACACCCGGGCGTACTTCCGGGGCCGGTGCATCACCCGTTTTCCCACTGAAGTCATCGGGGCCAGCTGGGATTCGATCATTTTTGAGCTGCCTTCACGGCGGCGGCTGCAGCGGATCCCCACCCGGGAGCCGCTGCGCGGAACCAAGGACCTCACGGGAGAACTGTTCGACGTTTCGGCCGACGCGGAAGATTTTGTGACCCGTCTCCTGACCGGTCCGGAACCTACCGTGGCACCATAGGACCTAGGACACATTCCTCAGCAAGGCGTTCGCAGGAAAGGGCAGGCATCATGGCAACCCAGGACCGCAGAAATACCGGATCGCGTCCACAGGAAGTGGAGGAGACCGAGGAGACGCTGCCCCCCGCTGCAGAGCCCGCGGAGCAGTCATCAGCCCAGACAGAAGGTGTTGACGACCTGCTGGATGAGATCGACGGCGTGCTTGAAAACAACGCCGAAGAGTTCGTCCGCGGGTTCATCCAGAAGGGCGGTCAGTAGCGGATGGTGCCAACTGATCCTGCACACACGGTGGCCGCAGAAGCGGGGGCATCCTTCAGCGAACACCTAAGCCGGCACCACCCGGAACTGCTGCCTTCAGCACGCAGGCTCGGAACAGCTCCTGCAGGATCGGCATCTGCGGCAGCGCCGCAGGCCACCACCATCGTCTCCCTGACGTATGCAGGCGGAGTGCTGATGGCCGGAGACCGGCGGGCGACGATGGGAAACATGATCGCCAGCCGGCACATCCGCAAGGTCTTTCCTGCGGACAGCTATTCAGTGCTGGGCATCGCCGGAACGGCCGGCCTGGCCCTGGACATGATCCGCCTTTTCCAGGTTGAGCTTGAACACTACGAAAAAATCGAAGGCACGCCGATGAGCCTGGACGGCAAGTCCAACCGGCTCGCCGCGATGGTTCGCCAGAACCTGCCGCTGGCACTGCAGGGCCTGGCCGTGATTCCGCTCTTCGCCGGATTCGACACCGAACGGCACACCGGCCGGATGTTCTCCTACGACGTCACCGGCGGCCGGTATGAGGAATATGAGCACCACAGCGTTGGTTCAGGATCCGTCTTTGCCCGCGGTGCGCTGAAGAAGCTCTGGCGTCCCGGACTGGACCAGGATGAAGCCGTCCGGATCGCCGTCGAATCGCTTTACGACGCGGCCGACGACGACTCCGCCACAGGCGGCCCGGACCTGGTCCGCCAGCTCTGGCCGGTTGTCTACGTGGTCAATTCCGCAGGCATGCGCGAGATCCCCGAACGTGAGCTGCAGCAGCTCGCCGAGGACCTTGTTGCCCGCCGGTCCATCGCCGGACGGGAGGCGTAGCGCATGACGCAGCAGTTCTACGTCTCGCCCGAGCAGCTGATGAAGGACCGGGCCGACTTCGCCCGGAAAGGTATTGCCCGCGGCCGCTCCGTTGTGGTCCTGACCTGCCGCGACGGCATAGCCTTCGTGGCAGAAAACCCGTCCCCCTCGCTCCACAAGCTCGGTGAAATCTACGACCGGATCGGGTTCGCCGCGGTAGGGAAGTACAACGAGTTCGAGAGTCTGCGGCAGGCAGGCGTACGGTACGCCGACGTCCGCGGCTACTCCTATGCGCGCGAAGACGTCACCGCCCGCGGCCTGGCCAGCGTTTACGCCCAGAGCCTGGGCTCCGTCTTCACCGCGGAGGGCAAGCCGTTCGAAGTTGAGCTCGCTGTGGCCGAAGTCGGCAAGGAGCCCTATGCGGACCATCTTTACCGACTGACCTACGACGGCTCAATCGCGGACGAAAGCAACTATGTGGTGATGGGCGGGCAGGCCGAGATAGTGAACGACTCACTTGCCCGCACCTGGTCACCGGACACCACTTTCAATGAAGCGATCAAGGTGGCCGTGCAGGCACTCGCCGCCACCCGGAGACCGGCGGCGGAAGCCGCAGGAAGCCCGTCAGGCCAGAGCAGCCAGGACCCCGAACCGCCCCAGGGCACCGAACTGCTTGGGGCAGGACTCCTGGAGGTGGCGGTCCTGGACCGGGACCCGCTTTCCACCAGGGGAACGGTTCGAGCGTTCCGCAGAATAGGAACCGTTGAGCTGGACCGTTTGCTTTCCAGCCCGGAAGGAGACTGATGGAACGCAGGATCTTCGGTGTCGAGACTGAATTCGGCATTGCCTACTCAGGACCGGATTCACGCCCGCTCTCACCGGAGGAAGTGGCCCGTTACCTCTTCCGGAAAGTCGTGAGCTGGGGCCGTTCCTCCAACGTTTTCCTCACCAACGGCTCGCGGCTTTACCTCGACGTGGGATCACATCCGGAGTACGCCACCGCTGAATGTGACGACCTTGCCCAGCTCATCGCCCATGACCGGGCCGGCGAACTTATCCTGGACGACCTCGTGGATGAGGCCGAGGAGCGCCTCGCTGCCGAGGGGTTCAACGGAAACGTCTACCTGTTCAAGAACAACACGGACTCTGCGGGAAACTCCTACGGCAGCCATGAGAACTACCTGATCCCGCGCCGGCTCGAGTTCTCCCGGCTGGCGGACATCCTCATTCCTTTCCTGGTCACCCGGCAGCTGCTGGTGGGCGCCGGGAAGGTCCTGCGGACCCAGTCAGGTTCGCTGTACGCCTTCTCCCAGCGGGCCGACCACATCTGGGAAGGCGTCTCTTCGGCCACCACCCGGTCCCGGCCCATCATCAACACCCGCGACGAGCCGCACGCCGACGCCGAGCATTACCGCCGTCTGCACGTTATTGCCGGTGACTCCAACATGTCCGAGACCACGTCGATGCTCAAAATCGGCTCCGTGGACCTGATGCTTCGCATGATCGAAGCGGGGGTGATCATGCGGGACCTTCGCCTGGAGAATCCAATCCGCAGCATACGCGAAATCTCCCACGACCTCACCGGCTCGGCACCGCTGAAACTGGCCAACGGATCCACCATGACGGCCCTGGAACTCCAGCGCATCTACCTGGACCGGGTGCAGGACTTCGTGCAGGACAACGGGGCGCACAACCGCCATGTACCGCGCATCCTGGACCTCTGGGAGCGGACCCTGGATGCAGTTGAGTCCGGGAACACCTCCGGGATTGACACTGAAATCGACTGGGCCATCAAGAAGAAGCTCGTGGACCGGTATGCAGAGCGCGGCGGGCTGGACATGGGCGCGCCCCGGCTGGCCCAGATCGACCTCACCTACCACGACATCTCGCGCAGGCGCGGGCTGTTCTACCTGCTGCAGTCCCGTGGTGAAACAGCGCGCGTAGTGGACGACAGCGCCGTAAAGGAAGCGGTGGACGTACCCCCGCAGAGCACCCGGGCCAAGCTGCGCGGAGACTTTGTCCGCCGGGCCAAGGCAGCCAACCGCGACTTCACGGTGGACTGGGTGCATCTGAAGCTCAACGACCGGGCCCAGCAGACGGTCCTGTGCAAGGATCCGTTCGCCTCCGTGGATGAACGGGTGGAGGCCCTGCTGTCCACACTCTGAGCACGCGCGGGCAAACCGGCCCGGAAGGCAGTCTAGGAACCTTTCAGGTGAAGGCGTTAGGGTAGGTCTTGCTGCCCGGAGAGGGTACGGGTATGCCCGTGCGCTCTGGCTTGGGCAGAGACATTTGCCCGCCACTGAAAGAAGTACTGTGCGAAAAGTACTAGCACTGCTCCTGCCCGCCCTCCTGCTGCTCACCGCATGCTCCGGCGACGGCAGCAGCGAACCGCTCTCCTCCGTCAAGGTCACTTCCAACGGTGAAGGCGCCGTCCCCACCGTTGAGTTCGACACCCCGCTTACTGCCGAAGAAGCGACCCTGGTACGGGTGAATGACGGCGACGGCGAGGAGCTCACCGAAGGCCAGACTGCCTCCGTCCGACTCGTGGTCATGGACCCCGAAAGCGGCGAAGCAGGCCAGGAAACCTACACCGCAGAGAACGCCGAAGACATCGCCGTGGACGAGACCCTCAAGCAGGGCAACGAGCAGATGTACAGCGCCCTTGTTGGCGCTCCGGTTGGCTCGGACTTCGCCTACTACGTTCCGGGCAACGAGCAGGCCGGCTCTGCCACGCAGTTCATCATCTTTACGCTCACCGGCGCCCGCGACATCCCGACGCGTGCCTGGGGCACCGACGTCGACCCCGTTGAAGGCCAGCCCACCGTAACGCTGGATGACGACGGCAAGCCCACCATCACGGTTCCGGAAGGCGATGCGCCCACCGAGCTGATCGCCCAGGAACTGAAGAAGGGCGACGGAGAGGTTGTCGAAGCTGACGACACCGTGACCGTCCAGTACCACGGCGTGAAGTGGTCCGATGGCTCGGTCTTCGACTCCAGCTGGGAGCGCGGCGCCCCGACGTCCTTCGGCCTGAACCAGGTCATCTCCGCCTGGACCGACGGCCTGGCCGGCAAGACCGTTGGATCCCAGATCCTGATTGTGGCCCCGCCTGCCACCGCCTACGGAGCAGCTGAGGGCAACGACCTCCAGAACGAGACCCTGGTATTCGTCGTCGACATCCTTGAGGCCAAGTAGCCGTTTGGTCCGGATAAGATAGCAGGCAGTCCCAATACGAAGGAGTCCCATGTCATTCGGAAAGCGCGAATACGACCGCCAGAAGCCGGAAATCGATTTCCCGGAGCACGATGCCCCGACCGACCTCGTCATCGAAGACATCATTGTCGGTGACGGCGCAGAGGCCAAAGCAGGGGACACCGTCTCCACCCACTACGTGGGCGTGGCCTTCTCCACCGGCGAGGAGTTCGATGCCTCGTGGAACCGCGGCGCTCCGCTGGATTTCAAGGTTGGCATCGGCCAGGTCATCCAGGGCTGGGACCAGGGCCTGCTCGGCATGAAGGTCGGCGGACGCCGCCGCCTGGAAATCCCCGCGCACATGGCCTACGGCGACCGCGGTGCCGGCTCGGCAATCGCGCCGGGTGAGTCCCTCATCTTCGTCGTGGATCTCCTCGGGGTCCGCTAAGCCTGCAGTTCCCAAAGGGCGGCCCGCCGGGGGCAGGGGGGGCGGGGGGGGGCCC